>NZ_JAELTR010000069.1:0-19197 GCF_016428945.1 Chromobacterium sp. ASV23 | reverse complement strand
GCTTCACTCTGATCGACGACTACGGCCACCACCCGGTGGAAATGGCCGCCACGCTGGCCGCGGTGCGCGGCGCCTTCCCGGACCGCCGGTTGCTGCTGGCCTTCCAGCCGCATCGTTACACCCGCACCCGCGATCTGTTCGAAGACTTCGTGAAAGTGCTGTCCGGCGTCGACGCGCTGCTGCTGTCCGAGGTGTACGCCGCCGGCGAAACGCCCATCGTGGCGGCCGACGGCCGGGCCCTGGCGCGCGCGGTGCGCGTGGGCGGCAAGGTGGAGCCGCTGTTCGTCGAAGCCATCGCCGACCTGCCGCAGGCCATTCTGGACGCGGCGCAGGACGGCGACGTGGTGGTGACCATGGGCGCCGGCTCGATCGGCGCGGTGCCGGCCAAAGTGGTGGCGCAGGCCGTTTGAATGGATTTTTGCCCGCGCGCGATGCGGGCGTGTTGAGGATAGACAGATGAAGCAGTACGGCAAGGTGGCGGTGTTGATGGGGGGAAGCTCGGCGGAGCGCGAGGTGTCGCTGATGAGCGGCAACGGCGTATTGACCGCCTTGCTGGGCAAAGGCGTGGACGCGCACAAGTTCGACCCGTCGGAAAAACCGCTTGCGGCGCTGAAGGAAGAAGGATTCGACCGCGTGTTCAATGTGCTGCACGGCCCGTTCGGCGAAGACGGCACCCTGCAGGGCGCGCTGGAAGCATTGGGCGTGCCGTATACCGGCTGCGGCGTGATGGCTTCGGCCATCAGCATGGACAAGTGGCGCACCAAGCTGTTGTGGAAGGGCGCGGGTCTGCCGATCCCGGCGTTTGAACTGTTGTCCGACGACAGCGATTTCGACGCGATCGAGCGGCAGCTGGGTTTGCCCATCTTCGTCAAGCCGTCGACCGAAGGCTCCAGCATCGGCGTGACCAAGGTCAAGCAAGCCGGCGGTCTGCGCGCGGCTTATGAGGAAGCGCGAAAGTACGACCGCGTGGTGATCGCGGAGCAGTTCATCGGCGGTGGTGAATACACCTGCGCGGTGATAGGCGAGACCGCCTACCCGACGGTGAAGATCGAACCGGCGACCGAGTACTACGACTACGACGCCAAGTATTTCCGCGACGACACAGTGTACCGCTGCCCTGGCCTGGTCGGCGAGGCGGAACGCCGCGCGCGCGAACTGTGTCTGACGGCGTTCAAGGTGCTGGGTTGCCAGGGCTGGGGCCGGGTGGATTTCCTGATGGACGAGGCCGGTGGCATCTATCTGCTGGAAGCCAACACCAACCCGGGCATGACCAGCCACAGCCTGGTGCCGATGGCGGCCAAGGCCGAAGGGATCGCATACGAGGACCTGTGTCTGAAGGTATTGGATACGGTGCATGTGGGATAACCATCGGTTGCTCCGGGGCCTGGCCAATTGGATGCTGGGCGCGGCAGCGCTGATGTTGCTGTACGCGGGGGGATTCTGGCTGACGCATGCGCCAGTGTTCCCGGTGAAGAAGATACGGATTCAGGGCGACATGAACCGGGTGACGGCGGAACAGCTGAAGTTCATCGCGGAGCATGAGCTGGCCGGCACCTTCTTCACCTTGGATATCGACAAGACGCGGGCTGCCTTCGGCAAGTTGCCATGGGTGCGCGACGCGCAGGTGAGACGGCGTTGGCCGGACGCGCTGGATATCACCGTAGAGGAGCACGTGGCGCTGGCGCGCTGGGGAGAGAACGGTCTGGTGAACACCCGCGGCGAGCGTTTCGACGCCGCCAGCGACCAGCCGCTGCCGGTGTTTTACGGCCCGGTCGGCGCGGAGAAGGACATGACGGCGATGCTGACGCAACTGCGCCAGGCCTTGCAGCCGTCGGGCCTGGTTCCGCGAGAACTGTGGCTGTCGTCGCGGCGGGCATGGAAAGTGGGGCTGGACAACCAGCTGCAGCTGGAGCTGGGACGTAACGATGTGGCGATGCGCGCGGAGCGCTTTGCCACCTACTGGAAGAGCGAGTTGGCGCGATTGCCGTATCACATTGAATACGTCGATCTGCGCTATCCGAACGGATTCGCTGTGCGGATGCCCGATTACAAGGCGCCGCCGGCCAAGGGAAACAAGTGATTAGGCGTTGGAGCGACAGGTGAGCAAACCAAAGGAAAGCAAGAACATGCTGGTCGGCCTGGATATCGGCACCTCCAAGATCGTGGCGATCGTGGCCGAGGTGCTGGAAGACGGTCAGCTGAATATCGTCGGCATGGGCCATACGCCTTCGCGCGGCTTGAAACGCGGCATGGTGGTGAACATCGAATCCACCGTGCAGGCGATCCAGCGCGCGCTGGAAGAGGCCGAGCTGATGGCCGATTGCAAGATTCACGAGGTGTTTGTCGGCATCGCCGGCAGCCACATCAAGAGCGTGAACTCGCACGGCATGGTGGCGATCAAGGACCGCGAAGTCACCAAGATGGACATTGATCGCGTGATCGAAACCGCGCGCGCCGTGACCATCCCGCCGGACCACCAGGTGCTGCACATCCTGACTCAGGAATACAGCATCGACGGCCAGGAAGGCGTGCGCGAGCCCCTGGGCATGAGCGGCGTGCGGCTGGAAGCCAAGGTGCACATCGTCACCGGCGCGGTGTCCGCCGCCCAGAACGTGACCAAGTGCGTGCGCCGCTGCGGCCTGGAAGTGTCCGATCTGGTGCTGCAGCCGATGGCCTCGGCCATCGCCGTGCTGTCCGAGGACGAAAAAGACCTGGGCGTGTGCCTGATCGACATCGGCGGCGGCACTACCGACATCGCCGTGTACGTGGGCGGCGCGATCCGCCACACCGCGGTGATTCCGATCGCCGGCGACCAGATCACCAACGACATCGCCATGGCGCTGCGCACCCCGACCAAGGAAGCCGAGGACATCAAGATCCAGCACGGCGTGGCCCTGGTGGGCATGGCCGATCCGGCCCAGATGATAGAAGTGCCGGGTGTCGGCGAGCGCGGTCCGCGTCAGATGTCGCGCGCCACCCTGGCCGAGGTGATCGAGCCGCGCGTGGAGGAGTTGTTCCAGCTGGTGCAGCAGGAGCTGCGCCGCAGCGGTTTTGAAGAGATGTTGTCGTCCGGCATGGTGTTGACCGGCGGCGCCAGCCTGATGCCGGGCATGGTGGAGCTGGCCGAGGAAGTGTTCCACCTGCCGGTGCGAGTGGGCGTGCCCAAGTATGTTGGCGGCCTGGCGGAAGTGGTGAAGACGCCGCGCTTCTCCACCGGCGTGGGCCTGCTGCTGTACGGCAAGGAGCAGATCCAGGGCTACGCCGGCCCGGTGAAGACCGAGTCGGCGGGCGTGGGCCAGATGTTCTCGCGCATGAAGGCTTGGTTCGGCAGCAATTTCTGATGAGATTCGGGCCGTCGGCGAGGGCCGGCGGTGTAAGCAATGTTGTTCGGGCGCAGTACAAAGCAGTTTGATTGGCTCATCTTTTATGTGAGGAGAGGGAAATGAGCGGAATGGTATTCGAAGTGATGCAAGAGACGGCCAACTCGGCCGTGATCAAGGTGATCGGCGTGGGCGGCGGCGGTTGCAATGCCATCGACAACATGATCTCCGGCAACGTGCACGGCGTGGAATTCATTTGCGCCAACACCGACGCGCAGTCGCTGCAGCGCAATCGCGCGCCGCAGAAGCTGCAGCTGGGCACCAACCTGACGCGCGGCCTGGGCGCCGGCGCCAATCCGGAAGTGGGCCGCAGCGCGGCGCTGGAAGACCGCGAACGCATCGCGGAAACCCTGCGCGGCGCCAATATGGTGTTCGTGACCGCAGGCATGGGCGGCGGCACCGGCACCGGCGCCGCCCCGGTGGTGGCGGAAGTGGCCAAGGAAATGGGCATCCTGACCGTGGGCGTGGTCACCCGTCCGTTCGACCATGAAGGCAAGCGCATGAAAGTGGCGCAGAACGGCATCGAGGACCTGAAGAAGCATGTGGACTCGCTGATCGTGATCCCCAACGAGAAGCTGATGGAAGTGCTGGGCGACGACGTCACCATGCGCGAAGCTTTCCGCGCCGCCGACGATGTATTGAAGGGCGCCGTGGCCGGCATCGCCGAAGTGATCACCTGCCCGGGCCTGATCAACGTCGACTTCGCCGACGTGCGCACAGTGATGAGCGAGATGGGCCTGGCGATGATGGGTTCCGCCTACGCCTCCGGCATCGACCGCGCCCGCGTGGCCGCCGAGCAGGCCGTGGCCAGCCCGCTGCTGGACAACATCACGCTGGAAGGCGCGCGCGGCGTGCTGGTGAACATCTCCACCGCTCCGGGTTGCCTGAAGATGAGCGAGTACCGCGAGATCATGGGCATCATCCGCCAGTACGCGGACGAAGACGCGCAGATCAAGTTCGGCACCGCCGAAGTGGAAGACATGCCGGAAGACACCATCCGCGTGACGCTGATCGCCACGGGCCTGGGCCAGAAGAAGGCGACCCGCAACGAGGATCGTCCGGAGTACATCAAGATCGTCAAGACCGGCACCGACGACCGCGCCGTGGAAATGGTGAACTACGAAGACCTGGATGCGCCGGCCATCATGCGCACCGGCCGTCGCCGCGCCGCGCAGTCGTTGGACTTTTCCAATCCGGAAGTCAGCGAGAGCTACGATATTCCGGCCTTCCTGCGCAAGCAGGCGGACTGAGCGAGGGACGCGGATAGATAAACGCTATTCATGCTAGCGAATCAATCAATAAAGCATAGGCGGTCGCTATGCTAGAATCGGGTTTTCCCGTCTGGATTGAGTAGCCTGAAATGATCTTGCAGCGCACGCTGAAGCAAGCGATCAGCGCCACGGGCGTCGGTCTGCATTCCGGCGAGCGGGTGAAGCTCACCCTGCTGCCGGCGCCGCCCGATACCGGCATCCTCTTCCGTCGCACCGACTTGCCCGAGCCGGTAGATGTGAAGGTGGACCCATTGCTCGTCAACGACACGCGCCTCTCCTCCACGCTGGTGACGGACACCGGCGTGCGTGTCGGCACGATCGAGCATCTGATGTCGGCCTTCGCGGGTTTCGGCATCGATAACCTGGTCGTCGAAGTGACGGCGGCGGAAATCCCCATCATGGATGGTTCCGCCGCGCCGTTCCTGTACCTGTTGCAGACGGCCGGGATTGTCGAGCAGTCCAAGAAAAAGCGTTTCATCCGCGTCAAACAGACCGTGATGGTGGAAGACCGCGGCGTATGGGTCCGGCTGGACCCGTACGACGGCTTCAAGATCACGCTGTCCATCGAGTTCAACCATCCGGCGTTCAACCGCGCGCCGCAGACCGTGGTGGTCGACTTCGCCCGCCATTCGTATAGCGACGAAATCAGCCGCGCCCGCACTTTCGGCTTCATGCACGAGGTGGAATACATGCGCAACCACGGCCTGGGCCGCGGAGGCAGCCTGGACAACGCTATCGTGATCGACGACGAGTACGTGCTGAATCCGGAGGGCCTGCGCTTTCCGGACGAGTTCGTCCGCCACAAGATCCTGGACGCGATCGGCGACCTCTATATCATCGGCCATCCTCTGATCGCGGCCTTCTCCGGCCACAAGTCCGGCCATGCGATGAACAACAAACTGCTGCGCAAGCTGCTGGAAACGCCGGAGGCCTGGGAGTTCGTCAGCTTCGACGACGTGCTGGACGCGCCGTCCAGCTTCCATCAGCTGCCGCAGCAGGATTAGGCTGTGTTCGGCTTCTGGCGGCTGTGGCTGCTGGCGACGATACTGGCGATAGGCTGGGCGCTGCTGTGCTTTGCGCTGACCCATGACCGCCGCTATCTGCGCCGCGTGCTGGCCATTGTCCGCTGGAGCGCCGGCCTGTTGATCATCGTCGCCTGTTTCTGGCTCATATTCCGCCTGCTGCGTTGATAAAACGCCGTGGGCGTTTTTCATTGAGGGAAAGCCCCATGACCCGACTGACCCATTTCGACGCCGCCGGCCAGGCCCATATGGTCGATGTCGGCGGCAAGGCCGCCACAGCGCGGCGCGCCGTGGCCGAGGGTATGATCCGCATGCTGCCGGCCACGTTCGCGCTGGTGAAAAGCGGCGGCCACAAAAAGGGCGATGTGCTCGGCATCGCCCGCGTCGCCGCCATCATGGCGGCCAAGAAGACCTGGGACCTGATTCCGCTGTGCCACCCGATCGCGCTGACGCGGCTGGCGGTGGATTTTGAGCTGCTGGATGGCGAGTCTGCGGTGCGCATCGAGGTCACGGCGGAGTGCACGGGCCAGACCGGCGTGGAGATGGAGGCGCTGACGGCCGTCAATCTTGGCCTTTTGACCATTTACGACATGTGCAAGGCAGTGGACCGCGGCATGGAAATCAGCGGCATCCGCTTGCTGGAAAAAGACGGCGGCAAGAGCGGCAACTGGCGGGCGGAGGGCTAGGGCATTGTTTCTTTATCGGAGGCCGCGCCCGCGTACCGGCTGGGCGGGCAGTCTATTTGCCGGCCTCCTGCCCCAATAGCAGCGGGCAGGGGTAGCCGTCCAGATGCGCCGTGGGCGGGTGGATCTCATGCCAGCGGTCAAGGCGGTTCCACTCGTACAGGCCGCGCCCGCGCTGCAGATGCAGGTAGACGTGCTGGTAGCGCGAATGGGCCAGCATGTTGTGGGTCAGCTGGTTCAGTTCCGGAATCGAGATGTACAGCAGCAGGGTGGACGCCATCGCGCCGTGCTCGAAAGTGCCGGCCGCCAGCAGCAGATGCAGCTGATGGCCGTTGGGCACGTGGTAGTCCTTGCCGACCTTGGCCTCGATGCGGCAGGCGACGTCCAGCGCGTTGGCCGGCCGGGTGAACATCGAGCCGATGCCGCCGGCGGCCTGCTGGGCCTGCTGGACTTCCTTCTTGCGGGCATTGCGGCGGGCGTGCTCGCCGGCCAGCACCTCGGTCACCTCGATGGCCAGAAAGCGGCCATCTGACAGCGCCACGCCGACATCCGGCGCCGGGCACTTCAGCGATCTGACATCAATGGGCGCGATGCCTTTTTGCTCAAACAGCCGCCTGACCCATTCCCTTTCGCGATTTTCCTGCAGAGTTTGCTGATCCATCGGCGCCTACGCGAATGCAAGACAGATGCTTTATCTTAGAACATCCATCCGGCTATCCGCAGCGGGCTTCAGCTGCCTTTACGCAGCGACTCCACCGCCTGCGCGGCGTCGCGCGGTGCGCTGCCAAACGGACACAGCAGCGTGCGCAGTTCGCGGCGCAGCTTGTCGCTGTAGACGATGTCCTGCCACAGCGGGCGCATCGGTTCTATCCAACGCTGGTTGACGCTGTCGCCGAAGCCATAGGCCCGGTATTTATTGTCCTTGCACTGGATGCCTTCGACGCTGAGATTCTCCACCTTGCCGCTGACGACCCGGCTGATGAAGCGCACCACGCCGTCCTGGCCCACGCTCAAGGTCTTGCCGTCGACAAAGAAGCGGTTGCTTTGCAGCCAGTCCGGCTTCACCTCTATCCAGTCGGCCGTCTGCGGGTAGGCGGGCAGCGAGTAGGCCTGTTCCTCCCATGGCTTGTCCACATCGAGGGCGTAGTTGTTGTTCTTGATCAGCTTGCCTTCCGCCTGCGCCGTCAGGCTCAGGCACAGCGCCAGCAGCGCCGGCAGGGTATGACGAAATTTCAATGGAGTGCTCCGGATCAGCGCGCCGTGCCGGCGCGCAGGTTGTAGTGGCGGCGTCCGGTTTCGCGTCCGGCCAGGCCCCAGCTGCGTTCGGAAAAGCCGATATCGCCGCGATTGCTCACGGTCAGCAGCATGGAGCTGCGGGTGCCGTAGTCGCGGCCCTGGATGAAGATGGGCGACAGCGTCTTTTCCAGCGCCATGCCGATGCGGGTGTTGGGCAACTCGCCCGGTCCGGCTGGCGTCGGATCGGACAGCGCGGCATAGGCCTGGTCTTCGGTCGGCGGCCGGCCGAATTCGGTCAGGTATTCCGCCAGCCGCCGGCATTTGAACCATGGCGTGTCCAGCGTGGCGTTGGACAGCGTGTGGATGCCCGGCGTGACGCGGGCGATCTGCCTGTTGGGGCTGTGGAAGAAGAACAGGTCGGCGCTGCTGCCGAACAGCAGATTGAACGGCGCGTAATGATGGCTTTCGGCCCGCAGCCAGTCGGCGAAGGCGAAAGGATCGTCGTCGCCGCTGACGAAGCGCTCCACCAGCTCGCCGCGCGAACGCTCCGCCTTGGGCGGGAAGCCGTCGCGGAAGTTGGTGATGGCGGCGATGCGGTTGCGGCCGTCCACCATCAGCCAGCTGCCGCCGGACTGCAAGTCGCGGCCGCCCAGCGTGTTGGGGTATTCCGGCCACCAATCCAGCGGCGCGGTGGGGCGGGCGTAGTATTCGTCGCGGTTGGCCAGCAAGACCAGCTGGCCCAAGCCCGGCATTTTATAGGCGAAGGCGATGATGCACATGATACGGACCGATTTGGGTAAGGCTTGACGACTGGCGTAAACTATACGGCTACGGCTTGCCGCGCATCGCGGCCGCGCCATGTTCCCCTCATTGTAACCCGATATGGCTGAGGACACCGGCCCATGACACCCGACAAACACATCGACCTTTCCGGCTTGAACTGCCCCTTGCCGATTCTGCGCGCCAAGAAGGCGCTGGCGGACATGGCCAGCGGCGCCGTGCTGGAGGTGATCGCCACCGATCCGGGCGCGCCCAAGGATTTCGAGGCCTTTTGCCGCCAGACCGGCAATGGCCTGATGGAGTCGACCACGACAGCCGAAGGCAAGTTCCGAATGGTGCTGCGCCGCAAATAAGCCCATGGCGACGGTTTTCCGTCGCCATCGTTTCATTCACCGTTACGCAAGCGATCCACCATGCAGACACTGACCCTGATCCGCCCCGACGACTGGCACCTGCACCTGCGCGACGACGCCGCGCTGGCCGCCGTGTTGCCCGATACCTGTCGCCAGATGGGCCGCGCCATCGTGATGCCTAATCTGAAGCCGCCGGTCACTACCGTCGAAGCCGCCGCCGCCTACCGCGAGCGGATTTTGGCCGCGCGTCCGGCCGGCAGCGCCTTCGAGCCGCTGATGACGCTGTATCTGACCGACAAGACCAGTGCCGACGAGATCCGCAAGGCCAAGGCCTGCGGTTTCGTCCACGGCGTCAAGCTGTACCCGGCCGGCGCCACCACCAACTCCGATCACGGCGTCACCGACATCGCCCATGCCATGCCGGCGCTGCAGGCGATGGCGGAAGTGGGCATGCCGCTTTTGGTGCACGGCGAAGTCACCGACGCCGACATCGACGTGTTCGACCGCGAGGCGGTATTCATCGAACGGGTGATGAAGCCGTTGCTGGCCAGACTGCCGAATTTGAAGGTGGTGTTTGAGCACATCACCACGCGCGAGGCCGCCGAGTTCGTCGCCGCCGCGCCGGACAACATCGCCGCCACCATCACCGCCCACCATCTGCTGATGAACCGCAACGCGCTGTTTGTCGGCGGCATCCGGCCGCATCATTACTGCCTGCCGGTGCTGAAGCGCGAGTTGCACCGCCAGGCCCTGGTCAAGGCGGCCACGTCCGGCTCGGGCAAGTTTTTCCTCGGCACCGACAGCGCGCCGCATGCCAAGAGCGCCAAGGAGTCCGCTTGCGGCTGCGCCGGCATGTATACGGCGAATGCCGCTATCGAGCTGTACGCCGAGGCCTTCGAGGCCGCCGGCGCGCTGGACAAGCTGGAGGCCTTCGCCAGCCTGAATGGCCCGGCATTCTACGGCCTGTCCGCCAACGCGGACCGCATCACGCTGGTCAAGGAAAGCTGGACGGTGCCGGCCGAACTGCCGTATCCCGGCGATGTCCTTGTGCCGCTGCGGGCCGGCGACAGCGTGGGCTGGCGCATGAAACTGTAAAACACCGTCAGTGTTGAGAAAAATTGATGGTAAAGCCGCTTTTCAGCGGCTTTTTTCATTTCAGCCTAAGCGGCAGCGGAAAATTCTTCTTTCGATGATTCAAGCGCATTAGCATACGTCGATCCAAGCTTGCGCCATCCTGGCGCGAGGCACGACTGGCATGAGTTTGGCTGATTTGAGGCAACAGAATTTGGCATGCAAAAATGCAATAGGTATAAAAAATAGTGAATGAGCAAGCCATTGATTTGCCCGAATAGTCCATTGTCAGACAAATCTTGCATGTTGAGGAAAATGAATGGAATAGTGCGCGTTTTAGGGCTTGAAGTATTCAAAACCCTCGGCGCATAATCAGCGATCCACTCTGGATACAATCGAGTGAAAAAGAATCGCGACCCGTTGCTCACGCGTCGAGACAGAACAAGGAGAGTAGAAGATGACAAACAAGCAATCGCTGCAGGGGATCGCCGCCGCTGTCGCGCTGGCCCTGGCTTCCGGTTCCGTGCTGGCCGCCAATGTGCCGGCCGGCGTCAAGCTGGCCGCTAAACAGGAGCTGGTGCGCTCCAACGGTTCCGAGCCGGAGTCGCTCGATCCCATGGTGGTGGAGGGCGTGCCCGCCAACATCATTACCCATGACCTGTTCGAAGGCCTGACCGCAACCGACAATGATGGCAAGCTGCTGCCGGGCGTGGCCGAGTCCTGGAAACAGACCAGCCCGACCACATGGGTATTCCACCTGCGCAAAACCGCCAAGTGGTCCGACGGCAGCGCCGTGACCGCCGACGACTTCGTCTACGGCATCCGCCGCCTGGTCGATCCCAAGCTGGCCGCCCCGTATGCCGGCACCTTCGGCATTTTCTTTGAAAACGGCCCGGATATCGTGGCCGGCAAGAAGCCGAATACCGCCATCGGCGTCAAGGCGCTGGACAAGTACACGCTGGAAGTGAAGACCGCCTTCCCGGTGTCGTATCTGCCTGAGCTGATGTCGAACGCCCAGTTGGGCCCGGCGCCGAAGGCCGTGATCGACAAATACGGCAAGGACTGGACCAAGCCGGGCAAGTTGGTGTCCAACGGCCCGTTCGTGCTGAAAGACTGGCAGGTCAACAGCAAAGTCGTGATCGAGAAGAACACGCAGTACTGGGACGCCAAGAACGTCCAGCTGACCAAGGTCAGCTTCCTGCCGATCGAAGACCAGAACGCGGACAACAAACTGTATCTGTCGGGCCAGACCGACATGACCTATGAGATTCCGCCCGGCTCCTTCGCCAAGCTGAAGAGCGAAATGCCCAAGGATCTGAAGAACAATACCATTCTGGGCCTGCGCTACTACAGCCTGAACCATAAAGACCCGCTGATGAAGGACGTGCGCGTGCGCAAGGCGCTGTCCATGGTGCTGGATCGCGACCTCTTGGCCGCCAAGATCACCGCGGACGGCCAGGTGCCGGCCTATAGCGTGATGGTCAACGGCGTGCACGGCGCCAAGCCGTCCACCTACGACTGGGTGAAGTGGCCGATGGCCAAGCGCGTGGACGAGGCCAAGAAGCTGCTGGCCCAGGCCGGCGTGAAGCCGGGCACCACCATCAAGCTCTCTTACAATACCAGCGACTACCACAAGAAGATGGCCATCTTCGTGGCTTCGGAGTGGAAGACCAAGCTGGGCCTGAATACCGCCATGGACAACACCGAGTTCAAGGTATTCCTGAAGAAGCGCCATGACGGCGACTATCAGATCGCCCGCAACGGCTGGCTGGCCGACTACAACGACGCCACCACCTTCCTGGCGCTGGTGCAGTGCGGCAACACCCAGAACGACAACTTCAACTGCAATAAGAAGGCTGACGCGCTGATCCAGCAGGGCAACGAGACCACCGATGCGGCCAAGCGCACCGAGCTGTTGACCCAAGCCACCAAGCTGGTGATGGATGACTACCCGATGATCCCGGTGCTGCAGTACACCTTGCCGCGTCTGGTCAAGCCGTATGTCGGCGGTTACTCGCTGAAGAACACGGTTGACCGCTATCGCAGCAAGTACCTGTACATCATTCAGCACTAAGCGATTCCGCGCGGGAGGTTCCGCGTGACGAGGCCGGTTGTCCCGCAAGGGCAACCGGCCGATGATTGTGGTGTTCTCGCTCCGGGCGAGCGGCCGGCGTCCGCCTGCCGCCGAAGCGGGGCGAACGGGAGTTTCATGCGATGTGGTCTTACACTCTTCGCCGCGTGTTGGTGACGATACCAACCGTCTGGGCCGTTACGACGGTCTGTTACCTGTTGCTGCACTTGACCCCTGGCGGTCCGTTCGACGGCGAACGCAAGGTGTCGCCGGAAGTGCTGGCCAATCTGCAGGCCAAGTACCATCTGGACCTGCCCTTGTGGAAGCAATATCTCTATTACCTGAACAGCCTGCTGCATGGCGATTTGGGGGCGTCGTTCCGTTATGCGGACTGGAGCGTCAATGATCTGGTGGCGCACGCGCTGCCGGTTTCCGCCGCCATCGGCGGCAGCGCCATCCTGATTTCGCTGGTGATCGGCGTGCTGCTCGGCACCATCGCCGCCTTGCGCCAGAACAGCCTCATCGACTATCTGGTGATGCTGGTCGGCAATATGGGTAGCGCCTTCCCGTCCTTCATCATCGGCCCGGTGCTGGTGCTGGTCTTCTCGATGCTGCTGCACTGGCTGCCGTCCGGCGGCTGGGATGATTTCGCCATTTCCTACATGGTGTTGCCGGTGGCCTTGCTGGTGTTCATCAACGTGGCCACCATCGGCCGCGTGATGCGCGGCAGCCTGATCGAGGTGATGAACAGCAACTTCATCCGCACCGCCCGCGCCAAGGGCCTGCCGCTGCGCACCATCGTGCTGCGCCACGCGCTGAAGCCGGCGCTGATGCCGGTGGTGACGCTGCTGGGGCCGCTGGCCATCTCGTCCATCACCTCCGCCGTGGTGACCGAGTCCATCTTCTCGCTGCCCGGCCTGGGCAAGCTGATCGTCAACGGCGCGTCCAACCGCGATTACACGCTGGTGCTGGGCCTGGTGGTGCTGGTGACGGTGATCACCGTGGTGTTCAACCTCCTCGTCGACCTGGCATACGCCCTGCTCGATCCGAAGATCCGCTACTGAGGGGGATTTCGCAATGATGAAAAGTAAACAAGCCGCGGTCGCCGCGGCGCTGGAAACCGGTCTGGCCGAGGCCGCGACCGAGGGCCGCAGCCCCTGGCGCGACGCCCGCATCCGTTTCTTCCGCAACAAGGCCGCCGTGGTGAGCCTGGTGATCCTGACCCTGATCACTTTGTCCTGTATCGTCGGCCCCTGGCTGCTGCCGCATGGCTACGCCGACACCGACTGGGATGCGATCAGCCTGGCGCCGACTTTCCAGAACCTGCACCTGTTCGGCACCGATGAACTGGGCCGCGACCTGCTGGTGCGCACCCTGATCGGCGGCCGCATCTCGCTGATGGTCGGCCTGCTGGCCACCATTGCCGCGGTGATCATCGGCGTGCTGTGGGGCGCCACCGCCGGTTTTCTCGGCGGCAAGGTAGACAATGTGATGATGCGCATCGTCGACATGATGTACGCCGTGCCCTACCTGTTGATCGCCATCCTGATGGTGACGCTCTTGGGCCGCGAGTTCTACCTGGTGGTGCTGACCATCACCATCCTGGGCTGGATGGACATGGCGCGCGTGGTGCGCGGCCAGACGCTGGCCATCCGCTCCAAGGAATACATCGAAGCCGCGCACGCCATCGGCGTGTCCACCCCCACCATCATTTTCCGCCATATCGTGCCCAACCTCTTGGGCATTGTGGTGATCTACACCACGGTGACGGTGCCGGGCGTGATCCTGACGGAATCCGTGCTGTCCTTCCTCGGCCTGGGCGTGCAGGAGCCGATGACCAGCTGGGGCGTGCTGATCGGCGACGGCACCAAGGCCATGGAAAGCCAGCCGTGGATGTTGCTGTTCCCGGCCGGCATGCTGTCCTTGACGCTTTACTGCGCCAACTATATCGGCGACGGCCTGCGCGACGCGCTGGACCCGAAAGACCGCTGACCCCAGGATAGATGAGGCAAGACATGAGCATTTTAAAAGTCAACAATCTCGGGGTGCAGTTCCAGACCAATGACGGCATGGTCAACGCGGTCAATGGCGTGAGCTTCGAGTTGAACAAGGGCCAGACCCTGGGCATCGTCGGCGAGTCCGGCTCCGGCAAGAGCCAGACCGTGCTGGCGATGATGGGCCTGTTGGCCAAGAACGGCCAAGCCAGCGGCGAGGCGCTGTTCCACGGCCAGAACATCCTGACCATGAGCGCGGCGCAGCTGAACAAGATCCGCGGCGACCGCATCTCGATGATCTTCCAGGACCCGATGACCTCGCTGAACCCGTATCTGACGGTGGAGCGGCAAATGACCGAGGTGCTGGAGCTGCACAAGGGCATGAGCCGGCGCGACGCCAAAAAACGCGCGATCGAGCTGTTGGACGCGGTGCGCATTCCCGAAGCGGCGCGCCGGGTAGACATGTATCCGCACGAATTCTCCGGCGGCATGCGCCAGCGCGTGATGATCGCCATGGCGCTGCTGTGCGAGCCGGAAATGCTGATCGCCGACGAGCCGACCACCGCGCTGGACGTGACGGTGCAGGCGCAGATCCTGACCTTGCTGAAAGACCTGCAGCGCGATTTCGGCACCTCCATCATCATGATCACCCACGATCTGGGCGTGGTGGCCGGCCTGTGCGAAAACGTGCTGGTGATGTACGGCGGCCGCGCGATGGAATACGGCCGCGCCGACGACATCTTCTATCATCCGACCCACCCCTACACCATCGGCCTGTTGGGCGCCTTGCCGCGCCTGGACCACGACGGCAGCGACCTGGTCAGCATCCCGGGCAATCCGCCGAATATGGCGCACATGCCCAAGGGCTGCCCGTTCAGCGAACGCTGCGTCCATGCCAGCCCCCGTTGCGCCGCCGAGCTGCCGCAACTGGCGGCCAGCCCGCTCAACCCGAAGATTCTGCGCGCCTGTCACAAGCCGGCGGAAGAACTGGTACAAGCCGCCGCGGAGGTGACCCATGTCTGAGAACAAGCCAGTCATTCTGTCGGTGCGCAACGTCAAGGTGCACTTCCAAGTCAAGGGCGACGACGCCTGGCCGTGGAGCCCGAAGAAGACGCTGAAGGCCGTGGACGGCGTCAGCTTCGATCTGCGCGCCGGCGAGACGCTGGGCGTGGTCGGCGAGTCCGGCTGCGGCAAGTCCACGCTGTCCCGCGCCATTCTGAACCTGATCCCGGCCACCGACGGCGAGATCGTGTGGATGGGCAAGGACTTGCGCAAAGGCAGCCAGAAGGATTGGCTGAATGTGCGCAAGGATATCCAGATGATCTTCCAGGACCCGCTGGCGTCGCTGAACCCGCGCATGACCATCGCCCAGATCATCGGCGAGCCCTTGCGCGTGCACAAGCCTGAACTGTCGGCGGAAGAAGTGATGAAGCGCGTCAAGGCGATGATGAAGCGCGTCGGCCTGCGCGAGCAGATGATCAACCGCTATCCGCACGAGTTCTCCGGCGGCCAGTGCCAGCGCATCGGCATCGCCCGCGCGCTGATCCTGGAGCCCAAGCTGATCATCTGCGACGAGCCGGTGTCGGCGCTGGACGTGTCGATCCAGGCGCAGATCATCAACCTGCTGAAGGAACTGCAGCGCGAGATGGGCCTGGCGCTGATCTTCATCGCCCACGATCTGGCGGTGGTCAAGCACATCTCGGACCGCATCCTGGTGATGTATCTGGGCCGCGAAATGGAGCTGGCCAACAAGCACGCGCTGTACGACGTGCCCTCGCACCCGTATACCCGCGCCTTGCTATCGGCCATCCCGATCCCGGACCCGCGGCTGGAAAAGACCAAGGTGATCCAGATCCTGCAAGGCGACTTGCCCAGCCCGATCAATCCGCCGTCCGGCTGCGTGTTCCGCACCCGCTGCCCGCAGGCGGAGACGCGTTGCGCGCAAGAAGTGCCCAAGCTGCGCCAGTTGAGCGAAGACACGCAGTCGTCCTGCCTGCTGGCTTGATCCACGCCGCCGGTAATTGGAGCCGGCGGCGTTTTTCTTTTCCGAAGTCCAAGATTGCGCTGATGGTTGATCCATGAGAGGGCTGTGATTGTCGCGCGTCCGGGCGAGCATGGCGGAGAATATCTGCTGACGCTGAAGCTGGATTGAATCGCTAGGCGCGATGGCGCATTGTTGGAAATCGCGCAGCAAAAACGCCCCCGGAGCCACATCTGGGGGCGTTTTCATATGATTTCTTTGAGTTTTTGATGGCCAATGGTTAAGCTTTCGACCTTTCCAATAATAATTATTTCGATTCGATGACAGGCCGCAGGCCTGGGCGGATCGCGCGGGGCGCATTGCCAAGGGGCTGGAAGGGCAGGGTGCGCCGCGTCGGACATTGAACCGCCGCCGGCAAACCGGCGGCTTGCCATTTTTCAGGGACGAAGAATGCCACATACGCAACAGGAATTTTCAGTTCGGCTGCAGTGGGGAGTGGAAGCGGCGAGGCAGTTGAGCCGGCAGGCGGACAGTTGCGTTGTCGTCGATGTGTTGTCCTTCAGCACCTGTGTCGATGTCGCCTGCGGCAACGGCGTGGTGGTGTTGCCGTATCGGGTCAAGGACGACAGCGCGCAGGACTTCGCCGCCAGCCGGCAGGCGCTGCTGGCCGGCAAGCGCAGCCGCACGCAGCCGTCGCTGTCGCCGTCTTCGATGCAGCGGCTGGCCTTCGGCACCCGGCTGGTGTTGCCGTCGCCGAATGGCGCGGCCGTCAGCCTGGCCAGCGAGTCGTCGCGCACCATCGCCGGCTGCCTGCGCAACGCCTCGGTGGTGGCCAACTATCTGAATGATCAGGACGGCTCGGTGCTGCTGATCGCGGCGGGCGAGCTGAATCCGGATGGCAGCCTGCGTTTCGCCTACGAAGATTTCATCGGCGCCGGCGCCATCATTCACAATCTGGCCGGCACCAAGTCGCCGGAGGCGCTGGCGGCGGAAGCGGCCTTTGTGCTGGCGCGCAACGATCTGGAGCGCCAGCTGAGCCAGGGCCTGTCGGCCTGCGAACTGGTCGAGCGCGGCTTTCCGGAGGACGTGACGCTGGCGGCGCAGCACGATGTCAGCCGCTGCGTGCCGCTGTTGCGCGACGGCGAATATCGTCCGGTCTGAGCTTCCCAGATATCATGATGGGGCCCATCCTGTTCGGGACGGGCTTCATCACCAGGAGATTTCCATGTTGCCAGCCAGAATGGTCACCACCGCTTTCGAACTGCCGGGCTACCGGATCACCGCCAACCTCGGCGTCGTGCGCGGCATCACCGTGCGTTCGCGCTCGGTCATCGGCAATTTCTTCGGCGGCTTGCAGTCGCTGTTTGGCGGCAACATCACCATCTATACCAGCCTGTGCGAGCAGGCGCGCTCGGAAACCTACGCGCTGATGTGCGACCACGCCGCGGCGCTTGGCGCCAACGCCGTGATCGGCATGCGCTACGACGCCACCGACGTGATGGCCGGCCTGACCGAGGTGCTGTGCTACGGCACGGCCGTGCGGGTGGAGCCGCTGTAAGCGCAGAGCCGGTACAGGCGCGCGGCCTGTTCATCGCAGAGATGGATGTCCTGGCCGGAAATGCCGCGCAGCCATAGCAGTTGCCAGCCGCCGGCCGCGGCCGGCAGCAGGCCGCCGAAGCGAAAGCCGGCCTTGCGCAGCTGCGCCCGCAAGGCCAGCGTTTCCGCGCTGGCCGGCAATTTCAGATAGATCAGCTGCCCGCTGGGCAGATTGGCGATTTCCGCCAGCCGAGCGGGCGTCGGCTGTTGCGCGGTCACCTCCAGCCGCTGGCCGCAGCGGGTCAGCGCCAGGCCGGGCAGGCCGGCGCCGACGGGCGCGCTCCCGTTTTCTCCCAAAGCCTGGCGCAGCGGCGCCAGCCATGTTCCCCACTCTTCCGGCCACGGCAGCTTCGGCAGCGGCCTCGCCTGCAGCGGCAGGCAGCCCAACAGGATGCTCTCCGGCGCCGGACCGGCAAAAGGCGTGTCGATGTAGTCCGGCAGCAGCGCGATGTTGTGAAAGCCCAGCGCCTGCGCGACGTACTGGCTGCGAGGATGCGAGCATACCTGCTTGATCGTCAGCAGGGCGACGCCCAGATCGGCGGCCGCGGCGCGCAGGTGGCGGCCCAGCAGGCTGGCGATGCCCTGGCCGCGCGCATCCGGGTCCACCACGTTCATCGCCAGTTCGGCCTGGCCCGGATAGGCCGGGTTCAGCCACAGCGCGGCGTGGCCGACCAGCTTGTCGCCTTGCATTGCCACCGCCGAGCGCCACTGGCCGCTGGCGTTGCGTTGCTGGATCTGGCTGGGCAGATAGACATCGGCGTAGAAATAGCGGTCGTCGTAGATGGCGCGGAACAGCGCGCTGATGCCGGCGGCGTCGGCTGGCTGGTAGTCGCGGACCCAGGCGGTTTCAGGATGGCGAACGCTCATGGCAGCGCCTCCGCCAGTTGATAATCGCGGCGGTCCACCACGCGCAGCAGCTTGCCGGAGCGCGGATGGGTGCGCATCGCCTCCGGGGTGGTCTGCCGCAGCGCCAGGCTCAGCTGTTCTTTTCCGCATTGCTCGGCGATGGCAGGCTGGCTGGCCAGCAGGGCCTGGCGCAGCCGCGGCAAATCCAATGGCGCGCGCGCCGCCAGCAACAATTCCAGACAGTTTCGCCCGTCCCGGCGCGAGATTTCCAGCTGCCATCCCAGCAAATCGTGCAGCTCGCCCAGCGTGCGGCCCAGCTCGTCCGGGAATAGCGACAGCGTGCCGACGCGGATGCGGTGGCCGTTGCCGGCGCGGCCCAGCAGCGCGAATTTGCGCTGCGGACCGGGCGGCTCGCGCCAGCAGGCCAGATCGCCGCTGGGGTAGCGGATCACCGGCATCAGCCGGCGCTGCAGATTGGTCACCAGCAGCAGGCCGCGGCGGCCGGGCTCGTCTATTACTTCTCCGCTGTCTTCGTCGATGATTTCGATGATGCTGTCGGCGTCGAACACCCGGTGTTCGCCATGGGCGCAGTCCGGGTCGGCGTAGCCGATCAGGCCGGCGTCGACGCTGGCGCAGCCTATCGAACCGATGCGAGCCTGCGGGAATACCTGCTTCAGCAGAGCGATCTGCTCGCCGAATAGGCTCTCGCCGGCATACAGCACCGTCTCGATGGCGGGCAGCGTCAGCGAGAGCTGTTCCAGATGATGGACGAGGCGCAGCAGCTGGGCGGGCACGCCGGCCAGCACATTGATGCGATGGCGGCGGATGGCGTCGATGAGCGCGTCGTGATCGACAGTGCAGCTAAACGGGTATTCCAGCACCGGCACCGGCGAATGCGACAGCGCGCCATGGG
>NZ_JAELTR010000068.1:0-19201 GCF_016428945.1 Chromobacterium sp. ASV23 | reverse complement strand
CCCCCCCCCCCCCCCCCCCCCCCCCCCCCCCCCCCCCCCCCCCCCCCCCCCCCCCCCCCCCCCCCCCCCCCCCCCCCCCCCCCCTTTTTTACTGACACGCCGACCCCCGAGATCTCCACCTCCGTGCTGTCGTCGGCAGCGTCAGATGTGTATAAGAGACAGATTGTGAAGCATTGCCCAGCCATCGAAACTCCCCACTTCGCATCACTTATTTGGCATTGGCTAAATGCTGTATAAATATCATTTCCATCAAACTCAAAGCTATTCACTTCAGTATAGTATGGCTCAACGAAGTAATTTCTTTCCCCAACTAGATCCCAACTATTTTCAGCACACTTCTCAGCGGAAGTGCAAATGCTTATGGTTTCTGAGCCATACCCATCTCTGGGCTTTGCTAAAGATAAATCAATATTAATCTCTCCCGGGCTTTCATTAAAATCTACATTCCGGTATAGGCCTCTATCTATTTTCTTGATCTGCTCCTTTAGTTTAATTGACTCTGCTGGCGACATATAATTTAGATGAGAAATTGTAAAGCTGAATACGCCACAACAATATTGAACCCTATCGGCAGACATGGCATTGAACGAAATGAATAGCATTACAGATAATAGTTTCATTCTAATTCGCAGAATCTCCAAACGTGGGTAAAACCATGAAGTCATCAAGAATTTTAATGGCAATAAAAAGAAAAGCGCTGATAGGAAATTCACCACTCAACTTCTGCCATCTTGGTAAGCATGTTATCAACATCACTCTTTTTCGGCGCTGTTGCATAAATCCTGAACAGGGCAAGGCTCCCCTTTCCCCAAACGGATTTACGCTACAGCCACCGTACAAGGACGGCCCAGCATGCTGAAGCGGTTCAAGATGGCAGCGCGCACTTGCAGCTCTGCCACTTGACCATCAAAACGCCGGGCTGTCACCCTTTCCCCCAACCGCTTGAAACAATACATCTTGGTTTCCACCAGGCTGCGGCGATGGTAGCCGCTCCAGCGCTTCCAGATCACCCTGCCTAATCGCTTGGTAGCCCGCAGAATCTCGTTGCGAGCCAGCACCCCCAGCGAATTTCCTTTCCACGGTTTCGCATTCTTGCGGGTCGGAATGCACCCGATCGCGCCGCGTGCGGCAATCGCCTCATGACACGCCTTGGTATCGAAAGCCCCGTCGCCGCTCACGCAGGCTATCGGCTCATCAGCCGCGATTTGCTCCAATAGCGAAGGCAACATTTGCGCATCACTCTGCCGGTTTTCCGTGACTTCAATGGCACGAATTTGCAGGGTTTCCGCATCCATGCCCAGATGCACTTTGCGCCATTGTCGGCGGTATTCTGCGCCATGTTTCTTGGTTTTCCACTCACCTTCACCCAGCATCTTGATGCCTGTGCTATCCACCAGCAGATGCAGCGCGCCTGAACTTTTCTGGTAGGGAATTTTGACCTGCAGCGTCTGCTGTCGCCTGGACAACGTGCTGTAATCAGGAACACTCCAGTCCAGGCCCGCCAACCTGAGCAGGCTTTGGATGAAACCGATGGTCTGCCGTAAAGGCAATCCAAACAGGTTCTTGATGGTGAGACAGAGCTGGATAGCCACATCGCTATAGGTCTGTGTCCGTCCGCGCGTGCCCCGTGGAGTCGCCTGCCATGACATGCTTGTGTCCAGCCAGACGGACAGAGAGCCGCGTTGGATCGGGGCTTGGTTGTAGGCTTTCCAGTTGGTGGTTCGGTAGCGTTTTGGAGCAGGCTTGGTCATGCCGCTATCTTACCAGGCTGTGGATGGGGAGGATTTGTGCAACAGCGCCCTCTTAAACGCAACTCCAACACCACCAAATATTGTGCGGCAATTATTTAGCTTGCCAGCACCGAGCTGACGTCACATTTAAAACATAATGAAAAATAACCGTCACATTATCATCACTCATTAAAACTGGACTGTCGCAAGAAGATCCTTTACTGGAATTTGCATCGGCTCACTTTCTGGATTAGCCCCAAAATATGACATTTCAACCAACCTACAAGGCATAAAACTCTTTCCTCCCAATTGGCGCAATAAATTTTCTTTTGAGACAACCTTAGAAAGTGAGCCGCCCATTGCATCAAAACTCAAATCAGCAACATATGAATATTTCCCTGGCACCTTATTAATCGCAGTAGCAATCATTTTCATTTCACCAGCAGCTGCCGGCTCATCACCCTTACCACCGGAAATCTCGCATGCCAGATAGACATGGGACAATAACTCTTCTTGGCTATCAAAGTATAACTTTACCTGATACAGCCCTCCCGATTCCAATTTCTTATAAGTAACTTTAGGCACTGATGGTGTGTAAAAAAACAAAGCAGCACCTGCTATAAAAAATAACGCCACCACTGCCACTATTCTCTTACTCACCCAAATTCCCCTTGATAGATTTTTCCAAAATCTGCCATCCAGTTTTACCATTAGGTAGAACTACTTTCATTGCAGGCAACGTATCCGTATGAGCTACGTCAACTATACAATTCAAATCTGGCATACGCTTAGGATCCCAGAACCTTCCGGCGACAGCACCAATTGGCCCCTTGATAGCCATATCAGCTGGGGATAGCTGCTTATCCGCTCCGGCTTTGTTGCATAACTCAAAATCATGCCAATATGTGGCAGTTTTTTGGTGGAAAATTTCACACACTTGTCGGCAACTTTCTCTAACTTCTTGCTGTGCAGTGGCACAAAAATTAGTTATGCAACAAAGCCCTTGGTAACTTGGTGAAGGACTGTGGGTTGAGGTAGGGTAAGAAAAGGAGAAAAAACCGGGCAAAAAATTGGGCTTGCCCTTAGGGGGTGCCCAATTTTGGTGCAAGTTTGCAAGTGTAAAGTTGTTAGTTTCAATAACTTAGTGTTCCTACAGCCTACAACATTATTCTTTTTCTCTAAACGCCATACAGACTGAATTTATGCAATATCGCTCCCCAGTGGGTGCCGGTCCATCGGGGAAAACGTGGCCAAGGTGGGCGTCGCAATGGGAGCAGCGCACTTCCACACGTACCATGCCGTGCGAGGTGTCGGTGATGCGGCGGATGTTGGCGCCGGCGGCTTCGGCGTAGAAGCTGGGCCAGCCGCAGCCGGCATCGAATTTGGCATCGCTGTGGAACAGCAGGGTGCCGCAGCAGACACAGAAGTAGTCGCCTTGTTTATTGTGGAAGTAGTGCTCTCCGCTGAAAGGCCGTTCGGTGCCGGCCTCGCGGGCGACGCGATATTGTTCCGGAGTCAGTTGGGCTCGCCATTCGGCGTCGGTCTTGTGAATGGTCATGGCATCGTTCCTTGGGCGTGTATGTCAGGCGGGGCGCGGGCCCGCCTCTTGTCCGTTTGTCGCCTGCGGGTCGTGTTTCTTACTGAATTTCGTCCAGCGCGCCGCTCAGGTGCGATTCGTCCGCCCAGCGCCGCAAGTTCCAGCCGCCGCTGCCGTAGTCCAGCCAATTCAACGCGGCATTGGGGATGGGGAAGTCGCGCTTGTCGGCCAGCGGTTTGGCGGTGGCGGCGCGGTAGACGATGTCCAGCACGCCGCCGTGGGTGACGATCAGCACATCCTGGCCGGGATGTCGGCTGGCGATGTCGGCCAGGCTTTCCATTATGCGCGCGCTGAAGCGGCGCAGGCTTTCCCCGCCTTCCAGATCGTAGTCCGGATCGCGCGTCTGATGGCGCTGGTAGACATGGGGAATGCGCTGGGCGGCTTCGGCGTAGGTCAGGCCCTGCAGCGCGCCCATATGGCGCTCGCGCAGTTGCGGGGTGTAATGGGCATCCAACTGCAGTTTGGCTTGCAGCGGCGCGGCGGTCTGGCGGGTTCGCGTGAGGTCGCTGACGTATAGCGCCTGGAATGACGAGGCGGCGCGGAAGGCCAGGGCCAGTTGATCGGCCTGCGCCAGGCCGGTGTCGTTGAGCGGGATGTCGGTGTGGCCTTGCAGCCGGTATTCACGGTTCCAGTCGGTTTCGCCGTGGCGAACCAGGCAGAAGCGGGTGACGGGCAGGGGCATTGTCGCCTTTCGCTATGCGTTTACAGGATGCCGACGCCGGACAGTTCGCGCGCCATATTGGCGGCGTAGTTGTCGGTCATGGCGCCGACAAAGTCCAGCACCTTCATATAGCCTTGATACAGGCTATCGTTGGTTTGAATATGGCGGTCCAGAAGCCCCATCGCCAAGTGCTCGCGCGGGGTCAGCCCCTTGCCGCCCTGGCTGATAAAGGCATGCACTGCCGGCACCAGCGCGTCGAGAATGGTGGCGATGCAGGGGTAGGAAGCCAGTTCCGTCACCAGCTTGGTGCGGTGGCGGTAGACCTTGGTGCTGGCCAGTTCCTTGGCTTGCAGCAGGGCGTTCTGTACCGCAGGGTCGCACAGATTGATCAGGTCTTTGGCCGGGAATTCGCCTTGCAGCAAGGAGCGCTGGTGCAGCATGAATTTTTCCGCCACCTCGGTCACGCAGCGGCCTATCGCCACGCCGCGCAGCGTGCCGCATTTCTGGCTGATGTCGTGCATGCCCCAGACGCGTTCGTGGTCGGAGAATCCCGAGAACAGTTTTTCGAACTCATGAAAATCCAGAATGCCGATTTCCACGGCGTCTTCCAGATCCAGAATGGCGTAGCAGATGTCGTCGGCCGCTTCCATCAGATAGGACAGTGGATGTCGGCTCCATTGCAGCGGGCCGTGGCGCAGCAGGCCCAGTTCCGCCGCCACCCGTTCGAAGTAGGGTAATTCGGTGCGGTAGATATTGAACTTGTCGCGTTCATAGGCCGGTTGCGCGTCGGCAGTCCACGGATATTTGATCAGCGTGCCCAGCGCGGCGGCGGTGAGCCGCATGCCGCCTTCGCCGGTGTACATTTCCAATGAGGCCAGCATGCGCAGGCCGTGGGCGTTGCCTTCGTAGGTTTGCACGTCGCGGATTTCCGCCGGACTGAGTCCATGCAGCCAATGGGCGTTGCGGTCGGCGCGGAACCAGTCGCGCAGCGCGTCTTCGCCGGTGTGGCCAAACGGCGGGTTGCCGATATCGTGCGCCAGGCAGGCCACTTGCACGACTGCGCCGATATCGTGCGGCGTGTAGCCGGCCGGCAGCTGGCCGGCATGGTCCAGCATCACGCCCACGCGGTTGCCCAGGCTGCGGCCTACGCTGGCGACCTCTACGCTGTGGGTCAGCCGGTTGTGAGTGTGGTCGTGCCGGGCAAGGGGGTGGACCTGGGTTTTGCGGCCAAGACGGCGGAAAGCGCTGGAGAACACTACGCGGTCGTGATCGATGTGGAAATCCGTGCGTAGGCCGGAGCCGCCTTCTTGGGTGGCCGGCGTATGGGTTTCTTTCACTTCGCCTTGGATGAGCTTGAAGCGGCGGGTGGAGAGCAGGCTCTCCCAGTTCATGGTTTGGCTCATGATGTGGCCCGGTGTGGATTTCATTCCGATGATATGTGCGGCCGCAATAAAACAAAAGAGCCAGCGGGCGCTGGCTCATGGGATTTTGGCCGGGTTAGCGGCTCTGGTGGCCGATGACGCCGCCAATGGCAGCGCCGCCCAGCGTGCCGACGGTGCCGCCGCCGGTCAGAACCGAACCCAGCACAGCGCCGGCAGTCGCGCCGATGGCGGTGTTTTGCTGGCGGTGGGTCATATTGGCGCAGCCGGACAGCAGGCTGATGGCGATCAGGGCGCTGGCGGCCAGGGACAGTCGGGTCGGGGTAGCGTGCTTGTTCATTGTGTGAATCCTGGTTGTGGGACTTATACCGTTTGGGCAGCAGGATGCGTCGTCGGTTCCGGCTTGTGTGTTACTGATTGTTATGGGTTGTATCAGTATTTATTGATAATTCTAAACAATCACGAATAACGTGCCGGGAATGGTATTGTCATCGACGGAAAGCCATATCGGCTTCGCCACTTGCATGCTTTACTGAAAATGTCCCATCTAGTACATTCAGCCCTTTCCACGTGTCAGGCGGCTGCTCCCACGCTGGGGGCGGCGCGACGCGCGGTCTTCCAGCGCGCTGGGCTGCGCCATTGCTCAGGGTTGCCATGCATTTCACCATTTTCGATACCCCCATCATCCGCGACTTGTTCCGCTGCCTGTCCATCGCGCTGCTCAAACTGAGCGGGTGGAAGCTGCAGGGCGAATTCCCCAGACTGGACAAGTACGTGATGATAGGCGCGCCGCACACCAGCAATTGGGATTTCCCGATTACCCTGGGGCTATGCTTCGCTTCCCGCGCCAAGATCTACTGGATGGGCAAGCACACCCTGTTCAAAGGGCCTATGGGGCCGGTGATGCGTTGGTTGGGCGGCGTGCCGGTGATGCGGCATCAGAATAATTCGCTGGTGCAGCAAATGGTGGAGGTGTTCCAGCGAAGCGAGCAGCTGGTGCTGGCGATTCCGCCGGAGGGCACCCGCAAGTCGGTCAAGGAATGGAAGACTGGTTTTTACCATATTGCGGTAGGCGCTGGAGTGCCGATCGCGCTGGCGTATCTGGATTACGGCCGCAAGGAGGGCGGCTTTGGTCCGATGTTCACCCCCAGCGGCGATATCGAGGCGGACATGCCTAAGATTCGCGCCTTTTATGTCGACAAGCAGGGCCGTTATCCGAATTGAGCTTCCTGCCAGCAGATATAAAAACGCAGCCTGCGGGCTGCGTTTTTATTGGCAGGGATTACTTTTGCTCTGGCTTGGATGTGAACAGCGCTTTCCAGCCGGCCAGGCCCAGCGTTTGCAGGGTCTCGATATTGCGCTCGTAGATCGCTTCGGCCTCCGGAAACGCTTCCACCGCGCGGTCTATGCTGGCTTCGCGGATCAAGTGCAGCGTCGGGTACGGCGAGCGGTTGGTATAGTTTTCGATATCGTTGATCCCGGTGCCTTCAAACTGGAATTTTGGATGAAAGCTGGCTACTTGGATTTCGCCTTCCAGGTTCAGTTCGGCCACCATCGCGTCGGCGATGTCGAGGAATTCGTTGAAATCGAGAAAGCGTTGCAGCACGCCGGGATGAACCAGCAGCGTGGTGTCGATTTCCTGCGGATCGGTGTCGGCCAGCAGCTTCAGTTCGGCGGCCAGTTCTTCCGCCAGTTGGCGGACGTCGCTTGCTTCGCTGACCTGGATGCGCACCTGGTTTTTGACATACACCGATTTGGCGAAGGGGCACAGGTTTAGGCCGATCACGGCTTTTTCCACCCAGTCGCGGGTGGCGGCGATCACGGTTTCGTGGTTGTCGGACATGGATGGCTCCGGTGGCGGGGGCTGAAAATGCAAAAAACCCGGACGAATCCGGGTTTTCTCATCTGGTCGATGATCTCGCTAAGGAGATTACACCGGCTGGATGTTGGAGGCTTGCTTGCCCTTCGGGCCATCGACGATGTCGAAGCTCACGCGCTGGTTTTCAGCCAGAGTGCGGAAGCCCTTCGCGTTGATTTGGGAGAAGTGAGCGAAAACGTCGTCGCCGCCTTCATCCGGGGTGATAAAGCCAAAACCTTTGGAGTCGTTGAACCACTTAACGGTACCGGTTGCCATTTTGTTAATTCCTCAAAACGAGCAGTTGAATAAAAAGGCACGAAGATCAAGGGAAATGGCGACTGAGGTACGGCCTATGCCACTACGACAACTACACATCCACAACTTGAGCATCCTGCGGGAGGCATAGTGCCTCTAGTTTCCGTCCATGGCAAGCGTTTTCTGCAGAGGCCGTCTGTTTTTACGAATCTTTAATACCATTGATCAGGACATTTACATTTCCTGTATGTTTGCGACAATCGCAATGTTTGAATCAGGTAGATCATGCGCGGCGACGCCGGTTGCTTATACTGGATAGGTGAGGAGTGTCGGAGAAAGAACTTATGGCCATGCAGCCGGAAGTGCCGGAGATTATCGATCCCATCGCGTTTCAGGATTTCCGCGACGCGGTGTCCGATTACGCGCCGCAATTGGAGCAGCTGGTTTGCCAGCTGGGCGATGGCAGCCGCGATACGGAAAAAGTTGCCCAGTTGTTCCGCATTCTGCACAGCATCAAGGGCGATGCCAGCTTGTGCCAAGTGCACTTTGTCGAGCCTTACGTCCATGCGCTGGAAACCCTGCTGGACCGTATCCGGCAGAATGAACTGCATTATCAGGATGCGGTGGGCGATGTGCTGTTGCTGGTCACGGACCGGGTGGTGATGCTGCTGGACGATATGGCCAATGGCTTGCTGCCTGACGACAGCCTGCTCAGATCGCTATTGCCTTCGTTGGATAAACTGGCCGAGGCCAGCGCGGCCGAGCTGCCGCAGGCCTGTGCCAAGCTGGTGGCGCGCATGATGGGGCCGGCGGCGCCGCCTATGCCCAGTCCCGGCGCGGTGGCCAACGGTTTGGGCGGCCATTTGTTTGCCGATTTGCAGTTCTTCCGCTCATTGGCGATGCAGTTTGAGCAGCGGGTGCCGGAGTTCGCCGGACGCACCGAGCGCAATCTGACGCTGGCGCTGGAAATCAATCGGCTGGCGGAAAAGCCGTTGAGCATGGAGCAAGTGGCAGCCGCCGTTTATATGCACGATATCGGCATGCTGCTGTTGCCGGAATCGCTTTGGCTCAAAGCTGGCCGGCTGAGTCTGGACGACCGACGGCAGATGGCGTCCCACCCGGGCTGGGCGGGAGGATTGCTGGCGCGCATGCCGGGATGGGAGGAGGCCGCCCAAATGGTGCTGCAACATCATGAGTCGCAGGATGGCAGCGGCTACCCGGATGGGCTGAAGGGCGAGGAAATCTGCGATGGCGCCTGCCTGCTGGCGCTGGTGGACGCGTTCGAGTCGGTCACCCTCAAGCATGCCCAGCAGGGGCCGCGCCGCTCCATCTTGCGCGGCGTGGCCGAGCTGAACGCCTCCGAGCGTCAATTCCACCCGCTGTGGATGCAGCTGCTGAACCGGGTGGTGCGCAACCGGCTGGAAATGCGCACCATGGTCGGCGGACGCTGACCGCTGTTCAGCGCGCGCCGTGCCGGGCGAACCAGTCCAGCATCTTGCGCCAGCCATCCGCGGCGTCCCGGGCGTGATAGCTGGGGCGGTAGTCGGCGTTGAAGCCATGTCCGGCATCGGGGTAGACCACGATCTCGCTGTCCTTGCCGGCTTGCTTCAGCGCCGTTTGCATCTTTTCCACCGAGGCCTGCGGGATGCTCTGGTCCTGTCCGCCATACAAGCCCAGCACCGGCACCTCCAGCTGCGCCACTACATCCAATGGATGGCGCGGCGTATTGGCCGTGACGGGGCCTTCCAGCTTGCCATACCAGGCGGCGGCGGCCTTGAGCTGGCGGTTGTGCGCCGCGTACAGCCAGGTTTGGCGGCCGCCCCAGCAGAAGCCGGTCGCCGCCGCGCGCCGCAGGTCTGCGCCTTGGGCGCCGGCCCAGCGCCAGGTGGCGTCCAAGTCGTTTTGCACCTCGCTGTCCGGCACCTGGCTGACCAAGTCTCGCATCAGGGTGTCGATATCGGCAACCTCGGCCGGATTGCCGTGGCGGAAGTAGAGTTCCGGCGCGACGGCGAAGTAGCCTTGTTTGGCCAAGCGCCGGCATAGGTCCTGGATATGGGCGTGCACGCCGAAGATTTCCTGAATCACGATGACCAGCGGCAAGGGGCCTGCGGCGTTTTCCGGCTTGGCGTAGTAGCCGGGCATGGTGCCGCTGCCGGTGTCGATGGCGGGGATGCCGGTTTGAAGCGACTGGCTGTCGGTCAGAATGGCGCTGGCCGCTACCGGCTGCACTGCCAGGGCGAAGCCGAGGCTGCCGGCGCCCGTGAGGAAGTGCCTGCGATTGAGCGTGGTATGGTCCTGGGTCATGAATGCGCTCCTGTGTTGAGGTGGCTTGCATGAATCGGGTAAAAACTGCATAAAATGCTAGGGGCTGTTGACGTTTGGTGAGTGGATCGCGTTTGCGCCGCTTTGGGCCGGAAGCAAGGCGCACAGTCCGCCGCATAGTCATTCTATGCAAGGGCTGGGCAACACAGCTTCCGGCCCAAAGCGGCCAAACCCGTAGGGCCGGGCGCCTTTCGCGCCGACTCTTCGTTGTTCCGCGCTGGCAGAGAATGACTATGCGGCGCGCGAAACGCCTAGATTCGTCGCAAAATGCATCCCGGCGCGACCGCTCACCAAACGTCAACAGCCCCTAGTGCTGGCTTTAAGACCAGCTTACGACACCTTCTATCGAGATTTTTCCTGGCAAGCATCGGGCCAGGCTGCGCCTGTGCAGGACAAGCAAGCTGGAGCCGTTCCGGCGTAACCAAAGCAAGTGAAATATGACGGATTCGTCGCCAAAGGTAAAACTGCCGCGCAACTTCGTGCGTCAAGGCCAACAAGTGCCGGTGGATATCTACGCCAAGAATGGCGTGTTGTTGTTGAAGAAAGGCCATTACGTTTTGACGGATGCCCAGCGCGACCGGCTGGGCCGGATGGGGCATGGCGACAGCGAAGAAGTGGCAGCTCGCTTGGAGCGGGAACGGCTGGAGCGCGCCGCGCAGCGGGAAAAGGAAGCCCAGCAACTGCGCAGCAGCGCCAATCCGCTGCAGGAAATGGCTTTTCTTCAGCGTCGGGCTGAAGGCGTGCTGTTGCACGGGCTGGCGGTGCGGGATCTATCGGCCAGCCTCATGGACATGGCGGACAATCTCATCGCGCTGAGCCGGCGCCACCCCGACGGCGTGTTGGCCAGCGTTTTTTTGCTGCCGTTTCAGGACATCGGCAGCGCGCATAGCGTGCATGTCGCGGCCATCCTGGCGGTGCTGGGACAGCGGCTGGGCCTGTCCGACGAAGAACTGAGGCCCTTGCTGGGCGCGGCGCTGAGCATGAACCTGGCGATTACCGGCTTGCTCAATCAGCTGGCGACGCAGAAAGAGGCGCTGGATCTGCCGCAGCAGGAGGCGATGTTCGCCCATCCCGTGCTGGCCTCGGCCTTGCTGCGGGAGGCCGGCGTGGATGACGAGCATTGGCATAGGCTGGTGGTGCAGCATCACGAACGGCAGGACGGCGAGGGCTATCCGCTGGGATTGGCTGGCGACGAGATCGAGGCGGACGTCTTATTGCTGCAGATGGTCGATCTGGTATGCGCTTGCGTGCATCAGCCGCAGCCGCCGTTGCCGGCGCAGGTGCTGGGCAGCCTGTTCCGCGGCGAGCTGGGCCTGTTTCCGTCGCAGCACGTTTCGCTGCTGGTGAAGGAGCTGGGGGTGTATCCGCCGGGCAGCTTCGTCCGGCTGGCCAGCAATGAGGTAGCGGTAGTGACGCATCGCGGCGACAAGACCAACCAACCGCGCGTGGCGGCCTTGCGCAAACTCGACGGCCCGCCCTACGTGGACCCCTTGCCGCGCGACACGCGGCAGTCTGCCTACCAGGTGCTGGAGCCGGCGCCAGCCGCCGCATCGGCGATCAAGCCGACCTATCTCTATCGCCTGTGGTACAAGCCCTGAGCCGGCTCAGGGCCGCGCCGCCTGGGCCTGGCGCAGCGGCCGTATCTGCACGGCGCTGAGATCTTCGACTTTCCATACCCGGCGCATGTGTCCGAAATCGCGCTTGCGCTCGTCGCGCAGCGCCACTTCCGGCAGGAAGGACATGTCCACCCACACTTCGCCCAGATAAACCGCTTCGTTCGGCTCCAGATGGAACGGGGCGTTCAGCTTGAACTGCTTGATCTTCATGTCCGCGCCGAAGACGCCATCCTCCACCCAGTGCGCCCAGACGCTGGACAGGCGATAGTCGCCCGGCGGCAGGGTAAGCAGCACCAGTTTGCCCTCCACCGGCGACATGCCTTCCTCGCCGAACACCGTGTCTGTGGTCAGGCTGGCGATATCCTGCGCCGCTTCGCGGCCTTGGGCATTGCTGACAGTCAAGCCCAAGGTGGCGCTATCGGGATTGAAGGCCCTGCCCACCAGCGAAACGACGGCATAGGCCTGGCCGGGCGGGGGCGTGAGCGAGCCGCGCAGCCTGTCGGCCATGGTGGTGCAGCCGGACAGCGCGACGAGCATGGCGACGAGAAAGGTGCGGCGGATCATCGTAAGTCCCGTGTTGAGCGGCCTGGCTAAGAGGCCCGCGTGTCGAAGATCATACAGGTGGTGGTGGCATGAGCGTACAGCTTGCCGGCCTCGTCTTGCAAATGGCCTTCCGCCGTGGCCATGCGGCCGCCGGCGTGGATCACCTTGCCGCGGCATAGCAGTTTGCCGTTGGCGGGCAATACGGCGCGGACGAAATTGACCTTCAGTTCCAGCGTAGTGTACGCCTTGCCGCGCGGCAGCAGGGAGTGGACGCTGCAGCCCATGGCTGAGTCCAGCAAGGTGCTGATCACGCCGCCATGGACGCTGCCTATCGGATTGAAATGCGATTCGTGCGGCAGGAAGGAGAATTCGACTTCGCCTTGGTCCGCGCGGACGAAATGGAAGCCGAGCAGCTTGGCGACTGGCGGCGGCGCAATGCGGCCCTCGGCCATTTCGCGCAGATATTCGAGTCCGCTGAGTCCTTTCGCGGCGCTGGCGCCTATCATCGGATCGTCCCAGTGGACAGTCAGGCTGCGCGCTGCGTCATCAGCTTGGGATGGCATGGGGGCTCTCCTGGGTGGCAAGATCTCAAACTTGCCAGCCGAGGAGCGGGATCGTCAATCGTTATGACGTTTGGGCGTTGTGGTTTTGCAGATGCGGCTCGACAAAGGCCAGCACCCGCTGCGGCAGCCAGTCGATGCGGCCGGGGAAGGGGCCGGTGGCGAAGCCGACATGGCCGCCGTCGTCGGGAAAGTCCAGCGTTACGCTGGGCGAAACCTGCGAGGGGTCGGGCAGGGCGCTTTCCGGCAGAAACGGATCGTTGCGCGCGTTCAGCACCAGCGTAGGACGGGCGATGTGTTTCAGCTTGGGCTTGCTGCTGGCCTGCGTCCAATAGTTCAGCGCTGTGCCGAAGCCGTGCAGCGGGGCGGTGACCAGATCGTCGAATTCGATGAAGGTGCGGGCGCGGCGCAGCCGGGCGTCGTCGAACAGGCCGGGATGGCGCTGCAGCGATTCCATGGCTTTGGGCTTCAGGGTGTCCAGAAACATCCGGGTATACAGCAGCTTGCCCAGGCCGGTGTCCAGCCGGGTGCTGGCGGCCACCAGGTCCAGCGGGGCGGAGATGGCGGCGGCGGCCAGCGGCAGCGCGGCCTCGCCCTCTTCGGCCAGATAGTTCAGCAGCATGCTGCCGCCTAACGATACGCCCACCGCCGCCAAGGCGGCGAAGCGGCCGGACAGCCGATGCAGAATCCAGCGGACTTCCGCCGCGTCGCCGGCGTGGTAGGCGCGCGGCAAGGGATTGTCCACGCCGCCGCAACCGCGGAAATGCGATACCACGCCGTGCCATCCGCGCGCGGCCACCGCGTGCATCAGCGCCTTGGCGTAATGGCTGGCGCTGCTGCCCTCCAGGCCATGGAACAGCACCACCAGCGGCGCGCCGGGCTCGCCATCGACAAAGTCCAGCGCGATGCGCGCGCCGTCCGGCGTGTCCCACAGCTCGCGCCGGTAGCGCGGCGGGGCCAGCTTGACGGCCACGGCGGGCCAGATGGTTTGGGCGTGGCCGCCGCGCAGCCACGATGGCGCGCGGTAGTTCATGGCGCAGGCTTGATGGCGGACTTGGGACGGAAGGCTTTGACCACCGACTCGTGGGTTTCGATATACGGCGCGCCTATCAGGTCCAGGCAGTAGGGCACGGCGGCGAAGATGCCGGGCACCTCCACCTTGCCGTCGGCGCCGCGCAGGCCTTCCAGCGTTTCCTGAATGGCCTTGGGCTGGCCCGGCAGATTCAGGATCAGGCTTTGCTTGCGGATCACGCCCACCTGTCGCGACAGGATGGCGGTGGGGACAAATTTCAGGCTGATCTGGCGCATCTGCTCGCCAAAGCCCGGCATCACGCGGTCGGCTACCGCCAGCGTGGCGTCCGGGGTGACGTCGCGCGGGGCGGGGCCGGTGCCGCCGGTCGTCAGCACCAGTTGGCAGCCCTCGTCGTCCACCAGCGTTTTCAGCTCGGCTTCGATGCGCGGCTGCTCGTCCGGTATCAGCCGGGTGAGGGTTTCAAACGGGGTGGCGAGGGCGCGAGCCAGCCAGTCTTGCAGCGCCGGCAGGCCCTTGTCTTCGTAGACGCCCTGGCTTGCGCGGTCGGAAATGGAAACCAGGCCAATCTTCAGCATTATTCTTCGTCCTCATCCTTTTGCCACAGCCGCGGCTTGCCCGGCTCCGGAATCAGCGCCTTGATTTCCTGGTACAGCTGGCGGTAGGCCTTGGGGGCCTTGTTTTCCTGCAGTTCCTTGCGCGCGTTGCGCATCAGCGTGCGCAGCTGCTGCGGATCGCCTTCCGGGAAGGCGGCCAGGAAGTCGGACAGCGCCTTGTCGTCGGCCATCAGCTTTTCGCGCCAGCGCTCCAGCAGGTGCTGCCAGGCGATGTGCTCGGACGATTCGCCCTTGAGGATTTTCAGGTATTCGCGGATCGGTTCCGGATCGACGTCGCGCATCAGCTTGCCGATGTACTGCATCTGGCGGCGCAGCGCGCCGTTGGCGGTAAAGCGTTTATAGTCCAGTACGGCGGTGAGCAGATCCTCCGGCAGCTGCATCTTCTTCAGCGTGTCCTTGGACAGCTCGACCAGCTCGCGGCCCAGGTCCTGCAGCGCGTCCATATCGCGCTTGCGCTGGGACTTGCTGACGAAACCATCGTCGTCGTTCTGGTAGTCGGTCATTGTTGCTAGGTCTCACTCGGTTTTCAAGGCTGGTATGATACCGGAAAAGGCCGCCGGCCGTTTCCACTGTTCCGAAAGATACTATGGCAGACAAAACATTCAGTTTCAGTCCCGACATCTTGAACGGCATCGCTGACCGCGTGCTCGAGCTGGCTCGTCAGCATGGCGCCAGCGCCGCCGAGGCTGACGTTTCAGAAGGTATCGGCCAGACCGTGAGCGTGCGCTTGTCCGAGGTGGAAACCATCGAATACAACCAGGACAAGGGCGTCAGCGTCACGGTTTACCTGGGACAGAAGAAGGGCCATGCCAGCACCTCGGATTTTTCCGATCTGGCGCTGTCCGATACCGTGCGCGCCGCGCTGGATATTGCCCGCTATACCGCGGAGGATGATTGCGCCGGCCTGGCCGATCCGCAGCTCTTGGCCGACGACCTGCCTGACCTGGACCTGTACCATCCGTGGCAGTTGCCGGTGGAGCAGGCCATCGAACTGGCGCGCCGCTGCGAGGACAGCGCACGCGCCGTGGATGCGCGTATCCGCAATTCCGAGGGCGCCAGCGTGTCGGTGCAGGCCAACCAGTTTGTCTACGCCAACAGCCATGGCTTCCGCGGCGGCTTCTCGAGCAGCCGGCACAGCCTGTCGGCGGCGGTGGTGGCGGAAGAAAATGGCGTGATGCAGCGCGACTACTGGTATTCGGCCGCGCGCCATCGCGATGATCTGGCGCCGGTGGAGGAGATCGGCCGCATCGCCGGCGAGCGCGCCGTGCGCCGCCTGGGCGCGCGCCGGGTCAAGACCGGGCAGTATCCGGTGCTGTTCGAGGCGCCGGTGGCGATGTCCCTGCTGGGCCACCTGACCGCGGCGATCAGCGGCGGCAATCTGTACCGCAAATCGTCCTTCCTGCTGGATGCGCTGGGCAAGCCGGTGATGGCGGCCAAGGTGACGATAGACGAAGACCCACTGATGATGCGCGGCCTGGCCAGCAGCGCCTTCGACAACGAGGGCGTGGCGACGCAGTCGCGCCGCTTGGTGGATGGCGGCGTGCTGCAGGGCTACCTCCTGTCCAGCTATTCCGCCCGCAAGCTGGGCATGCAAACCACCGGCAACGCCGGCGGCGCGCATAACCTGGTGGTGCATTCCACCGGCGAGAGCGTGGCGGAGCTGCTGAGCCAGATGGGCAGCGGCCTGCTGGTGACCGAGCTGCTGGGCCAGGGCGTCAACACCGTGACCGGCGACTACTCGCGCGGCGCGGCCGGCTTCTGGGTGGAAAACGGCGTCATCGCCTACCCGGTGGAGGAGATCACCATCGCCGGCAATCTGCGCGATATGTTCCTGAATATCGAGGCCGTCGCCAACGATACGCTGGACCGCGGCGGCCGCCGCATCGGCTCCGTGCTGGTCGGCGGCATGATGGTGGCCGGCGAGGAGTGAGCGGCAGCCTGTTTGCGCCGGCGGATGAGCCTTGGGCGGAGCGGCTGTCGTCCGGCACCGTGTTGCTGCATGGCTGGGCCTGCGCTGGCGATGCGCCGCTGTGCGCGGCGGTGGAGGATGTGTTGCGGCAATCGCCGCTGCGCGGCATGGTCACGCCCGGCGGGCAGCGCATGTCGGTGACCACCGCCAGCTGCGGCGAATGGGGCTGGGTGTCCGACCGGCGCGGCTATCGCTATTCCGCCGTCGATCCGGACAGCGGCCAGCCCTGGCCGGCCATGCCGCCGCCTTTGCGCGAGCTGGCGCGCGGCGCGGCGGCTGAGGCCGGCTTCGCGGGTTTCGATCCCGACGCCTGTCTGATCAATTGTTACCTGCCCGGCGCGCGCATGGGCTTGCATCAGGACAAGGACGAGCGCGATTTCAACGCGCCCATTGTTTCCGTGTCGCTAGGCTTGCCGGCGGTCTTCCTGCTGGGCGGCCTGCGCCGTGCCGACCCAAGCGCCCGCATCCTGCTGCAACACGGCGACGTGCTGGTGTGGGGCGGGCCCGATCGCATGCGCTTCCATGGCGTGCAGCCAGTCAAGCCGGGCTGTCATGCCTTGCTGGGCGAACGCCGCATCAATCTGACCTTCCGCAAGGCGCGCTGAATCATGCCTGTCATCGATTGCGATATTGCGCTGCCGCCTGGCTTCCGCCCGCAGGACATCCTGGCGTTTCATCGGCGCGATGGCGAGCGGCTGGCCGAGCAGGTGGACGGCGATGGCTTGAAAAAGGGCCTGCTGTGGCAGGGCCGGCCGGCCTGTCTCGACCTGCGTTTCCAAGATGGCCGGGCCGCGCTGCGGCTGGCGGTGGATGGCGAGGCCGGCGACGCCGCGCAACTGGCAAGCCTGGGTCGACGCATGCTGGGCCTGAATCAGCCGGTAGAGGCATTTGAAGACCGTTACCGCGGCCACCCGCAGCTTGGCGCGCTGATCGCTGCCCGCGCCGGCCTCAGGGTGCCGCAGACGGCCACGCCGTTCGAGGCGCTAGCCTGGGCCATCACCGGCCAGCAGATCAGCGTGGCGGCCGCGGTGACGCTGCGCCGGCGCATGCTGCTGCTGTGCGATTGCCGCCATTCTTCCGGGCTGCTGTGCCATCCGGACGCGGCGCGACTGGCGGCGCTGACGGCGGATCAACTCGGCGAGTCCGGTTTCTCGCGCGCCAAAAGCCGCGCCTTGCTGGCCCTGAGCCAGGGCGTGGTCAGCGGGATGCTGCCATTGGATGACTGGCTGGATGGCGTGCCGGCCGACGACATCGCCGAGCGCTTGCTGGCGGTGCCCGGCATCGGCCCATGGACGGTCAGCTACGCCTTGCTGCGCGGTTATGGCTGGCTGGATGGCTCGCTGCATGGCGATGTGGCGGTGCGCAAGGCGCTGGGCATGCTCTTGGGCATGGCGGATAAGCCGGATCAGCAGCGGACGCAGGATTGGCTGCGGGATTTCGCCCCCTGGCGCGCGCTGGTGGCGGCGCATTTGTGGGCCTTGCTGCAGGCGGGCGGCTTCTGAGCGATGGGCTTGCTGCTGCGCTGCGTTTTTGACTATCTCTAATAGAACAAATAAGACGTTCGGAAAGAGGCAAGTCATGCGCAGGCCGAGCAAAATCGGTTTGGTATTGTCCGGCGGCGGCGCGCGCGCCGCTTATCAGGTCGGGGTGTTGCTGGGCATTTCCCGGCTGTTGCCCGACCCGGAGCGCAACCCTTTCCCCATCATTTGCGGCACGTCGGCCGGTGCCATCAACGCCGTGGCGCTGGCGTCGGGCGCCGGCAACTATCATCTGGCGGTGACCACCCTGGCCAAGGTGTGGAAGCAGCTGCACATTCAAGACATCTACGACGCCAGCACGCTCTATTTCGCCAAAACCTTCCTGCATTTTGGCCTTTCGCTGCTAAGCGGCGGGCGCGTCTGGCGCAATCCGCAGAGTTTTCTAGACAATGCGCCGCTGCGCGGCTTGTTGGCGCGGATCATGAATTTCGACGACGTGGACCGCTCCATTCATAGCGGCGCCCTGCAGGCCTTGGCATTGACCGCATCCTGTTACACCACAGGCATGTCGGTCACGTTTTTCCAGGGAGCGGAGACGCTGGACGAGTGGTCGCGCTATCAGCGGCAAGGCCTGCGCGAACGCATCGGCCTGGATCATGTGATGGCGACCTCAGCCATTCCGCTGATTTTCCCGTCGGTGAAAATAGGGGAGAAGTTTTATTGCGACGGCGCGGTGCGCCAGTTGTCGCCCTTGTCGCCGGCGCTGCACCTGGGCGCGGAGAAGCTGTTCGTGGTGGGCTTGGCCAGTCAGCGGCCCGATACGATAGAGCGGCGCAATGTCGGCTCCTATCCGCTGCCGGCCCAGGTGTTCGGCCACTTGCTCAACAGCGTGTTCATCGACAGCATGGCGGTGGACATGGAGCGCTTGCAGCGCGTCAATCACACGGTTTCCCTGCTGCAGGATCACGCCGAGCTGGCCTGCCGGACCTCGCTGAAGAAGGTGGAGATTTTCCAGCTGAATCCCAGCAAGTCGCTGGAGGGCATTGTTTACCGCCATACCGATCTGTTTCCTCCGGTATTGCGCTTCATCATGAAGGGCACGGGCGGCACTAAGCAGCGCGGCACCGCCTTGGCCACATATCTGCTGTTCGAGCCTGGGTACTGCCGCGAGCTGATCGCCCTGGGCTACCATGACGCGCTGGATCACAAAGACGAGATCCGGGCTTTCCTGGAATTGTGAGCATCCGGAACTTTGCCAAGCTGCCCCAATCTGAGCTTTTCCGTTTACACTGCGTTACTCGCAAGACATATCAGGAAAGGCTAAGGGGCATGGGTTTGAATATCAGCAACCGGCAAGGGTTTCTATTGGTGGCGGCGGCTTGCGCCGGCGCCATCGGCTTTGCGTTGTTCGCGCAATATCAGCTGGGCGAGGAGCCTTGCCCGCTGTGCATTCTGCAGCGCATAGGGGTGATGGCGGTGGGCGTCTGCGCGCTGCTGGCTGCGCTGCATAATCCAGGCAGAGCCGGCGCCAGGGTATGGGCTGGCCTGGTGACGCTGTCCGCGCTGGCTGGCGGCGGGGTGTCGGT
>NZ_JAELTR010000067.1:0-19305 GCF_016428945.1 Chromobacterium sp. ASV23 | reverse complement strand
GCACGCCATTGGCGTAGCTAGCGGTGACGGCCGGGTTGCTGCTGGTCACCGAGCCGTCGCTGTGGACACTGACCGTGCTGCTGGCGCTGCCATCCTTGATGGTGATCAGCGCGCTGCCGCCGCTGCTCAGATTGCTATCGCTTAAATGCACCGAGGCCTGGACGTGGCCGCCCGCCAGGTCGGGGCTGGAAATCTGCTTACCGCTGTGCTCGACAATCGAGACAGTCGGCGCGTCCGGCGGCGTCAGATTCAACGTGCCGCTGGCGCTGCCGGCGGAGGAGACATTGCCCAAGGCGTTGGTTTGGGTGGCCGACACGCTGACCGCCTGGCCATTGGCCGGTTCCGGCAGGCTGAGAGTCAACACGCCATTGGCGTAGTGGCCGGAAACCGTCGAGCTGCTGCTGGTGACGGTGCCATTGCTATGCACGGTGACGGTGCTGTTGGCGCTGCCGTCGCTGATGGTGACCAGGGCGCTGCCGCCGGCGCTGAGATTGGCGGAGCTAAGATTGACGGTGGCCTGGACGTGGCTGCCCGCCAGATCGCTGCTGCCGATCTGCTGGCCGCTGTGCTCGACGATGGCGACCGTGGGCGCATCCGGCGGCGTCAGATTCAGCGTGCCGCTGGCGCTGGCGGCATGGGAAACATTGCCCAGCGCGTTGCTTTGCGTCGCCGACACGCTGACCGCCTGGCCGTTGGCCGGCTCGGGAATGCCGAGGCTCAACACGCCATTGGCGTAACTGGCGGTCACCGCCGGGTTGCTGCTGCTCACCGAGCCGTCGCTATGGACGGTGACGCTGCTGCTCGCGCCGCCATCGCTGATCGAGACTTGGGCGCTGCCGCCGTTGGCGAGGTTGCTGGCGCTGAGATTGACCTTGGCTTGGACGTGATTGCTGGCGAGGTCGCTGCTGCCGATCTGCTGGCCGGCATGCTCGGTGATGGAAACCGTCGGCGCGGCCGGCGCGGTCAGATTCAAGGTCCCGCTGGCGCTGCCGGCGGTGGAAACATCGCCCAGCGCATTGGTTTGCGTCGCCGATACGCTGACCGTCTGGCCATTGGCCGGTTCCGGAATGCCGAGGCTCAACACGCCATTGGCGTAGCTGGCGGTGACGGCTGGGTTGCTGCTGGTCACCGAGCCGTCGCTGTGCACGGTGACCGTGCTGCTGGCGCTGCCATCCTTGATGGAGATCAGCGCGCTGCCGCCGCTGCTCAGATTGCCATCGCTTAAATGCACCGTGGCCTGGACGTGGCCGCCCGCCAGGTCGGGGCTGGAAATCTGCTTGCCGCTGTGCTCGACGATGGACACGGTGGGCGCGTCAGGCGGCGTCAGATTCAGGGTGCCGCTGGCGCTGCCGGCGGCGGACACATTGCCGAGCGCATTGGTTTGCGTCGCCGACACGCTGACCTGCTGGCCGTTGGCCGGCTCCGGCAAGCTGAGGGTCAAGACGCCGTTGGCATAGTGGCCGGACACGGTGGAGCTGCTGCTGGTGACGCTGCCATTGCTGTGCACGGTGACGGTGCTGTTGGCGCTGCCGTCATGGATGGTGACCAGGGCGCTGCCGCCGCTGGCGAGGTTGCTGGCGCTGAGGTTGACGGTGGCTTGGACATGATTGCCGCTGAGATCGCTGCTGCCGATCTGCTGCCCGCTGTGTTCGACAATCGAGACAGTCGGCGCGTCAGGCGGCGTCAGGTTCAGGGTGCCGCCGGCGCTGCCGGCGTTCGACACATTGCCGAGCGCGTTGCTTTGCGTCGCCGACACGCTGACGGCCTGGCCATTGGCCGGTTCGGGAATGCCGAGGCTCAGCACGCCATTGGCGTAACTGGCGGTCACCGCCGGGTTGCTGCTGGTCACCGAGCCGTCGCTATGGACGGTGACGCTGCTGCTCGCGCCGCCATCGCTGATCGAGACCTGGGCGCTGCCGCCGTTGGCGAGGTTGCTGGCGCTGAGGTTGACCTTGGCTTGGACGTGATTGCTGGCGAGGTCGCTGCTGCCGATCTGCTGGCCGGCATGCTCGGTGATGGAAACCGTCGGCGCGGCCGGCGCGGTCAGATTCAAGGTCCCGCTGGCGCTGCCGGCGGTGGAAACATCGCCCAGCGCATTGGTTTGCGTCGCCGATACGCTGACCGTCTGGCCATTGGCCGGTTCCGGAATACCGAGGCTCAACACGCCATTGGCGTAGCTGGCGGTGACGGCCGGGTTGCTGCTGGTCACCGAGCCGTCGCTGTGGACACTGACCGTGCTGCTGGCGCCGCCATCCTTGATGGTGATCAGCGCGCTGCCGCCGCTGCTCAGATTGCCATCGCTTAAATGCACCGTGGCCTGGACGTGGCCGGCCGCCAGGTCGGGGCTGGAAATCTGCTTGCCGCTGTGCTCCACAATCGAGACAGTCGGCGCGTCCGGCGGCGTCAGATTCAACGTGCCGCTGGCGCTGCCGGCGGAGGAGACATTGCCCAAGGCATTGGTCTGGGTGGCCGACACGCTGACCGCCTGGCCATTGGCCGGTTCCGGCAGGCTGAGGGTCAACACCCCATTGGCGTAGTGGCCGGAAACCGCCGAGCTGCTGCTGGTGACGGCGCCATTGCTATGCACGGTGACGGTGCTGTTGGCGCTGCCGTCGCTGATGGTGACCAGGGCGCTGCCGCCGGCGCTGAGATTGGCGGCGCTGAGATTGATGGTGGCCTGGACGTGGCCGCCCGCCAGATCGCTGCTGCCGATCTGCTGGCCGCTGTGTTCGACGATGGCGACGGTGGGCGCATCCGGCGGCGTCAGATTCAGTGTGCCGCTGGCGCTGCCGGCAGTGGAAACATTGCCCAGCGCATTGGTTTGGGTGGCCGACACGCTGACGGCCTGGCCATTGGCCGGTTCGGGAATGCCGAGGCTCAGCACGCCATTGGCGTAACTGGCGGTGACGGCCGGGTTGCTGCTGCTCACCGAGCCGTCGCTATGGACGGTGACGCTGCTGCTCGCGCCGCCATCGCTGATCGACACCTGGGCGCTGCCGCCGTTGGCGAGGTTGCTGGCGCTGAGGTTGGCCTTGGCTTGGACGTGATTGCTGGCGAGGTCGCTGCTGCCGATCTGCTGGCCGGCATGCTCGGTGATGGAAACCGTCGGCGCGGCCGGCGCGGTCAGGTTCAAGGTGCCGCTCGTCGTTCCGGCTGGAGAGGTGTTGCCGAGCGCATTGCTTTGCGTCGCCAACACGCTGACCGCCTGGCCGTTGGCCGGTTCGGGAATGCCGAGGCTCAGAACGCCGTTGGCGTAGTGGGCGGAGAGGGCCGGATTGCTGCTGGTCACCGAGCCGTCGCTATAGACGGTGACGCTGCTGCTCGCGCCGCCGTCGCTGATCGAGACTTGGGCGCTGCCGCCGTTGGCGAGGTTGCTGGCATCGAGGCTGACCGTCGCCTGCACTTGGCCGTTGGTCACATCGCCGCTGGCGATTTGCTGGCCACTGTGTTCGGTGATTGCCACCGTCGGCGCGCTCGGCGCGGTCAGGTTCAAGGTGCCGCTCGTCGTGCCGGCGGCCGAGGTGTTGCCGAGCGCGTTGCTTTGCGTCGCGGACACGCTGACCGACTGGCCATTGGCCGGTTCCGGCAGGCTGAGAGTCAACACGCCATTGGCGTAACTGGCGGTCACCGCCGGGTTGCTGCTGGCCACCGAGCCGTCGCTATGGACGGTGACGCTGTTGCTCGCGCCGCCATCGTTGATCGAGACCAGGGCGCTGCCGCCGTTGGCGAGGTTGCTGGCATCGAGGCTGACCGTCGCCTGCACCTGGCCGTTGGCCACATCGCCGCTGGCGATTTGTTGGCCGCTGTGTTCGGTGATCGCCACGGAAGGCGTGGCTGGCGGTGTGGTATCTACCGTGGCGGTCAGCGTGCTTGTGGCCGATGGGTTGCCGATACTGTCGGTGAATTGAGCGCTTAACGTCAAGCTTTGGCCGTTGACAGCTGCTGGGATATTCAATGCCAGACTGCCGTTTTGCAGGTCGGCGGCGGTCAAGGCGTGGCTGTAGGTTTCGCCGGTGTTGCTGCTCAGTGTCAGGGTGGTGCCGGCCTGCAACGTGGGATTGTTCAACGCGACTTGTACGCTGACTTGCTGATTATGGATATCGCCGCTGGCGATGATGCCGCCATGATCCTCTATGGTGATTTGCGGCGCAGCCGGAGGCGCGGTGCTGACTAGGCCTTGGTCGCTGGCCGGGCTGGAAACATTGCCGGCTGCATCGGTCTGGGTGGCGGCAATTTGCAATAACGTACCCGAGCTGGCGGGCTGGATTGACAATGTGACCAAGCCATTGGCGTAGCTGGCCTGGATGCCGGAAGCCAGCCCGGTGATGCTGCCGTCGCTATGCACGGTGAGTGTGGTGGGATGGCCGCCCTCCGTAATCGTGATGTTGGCCGCGCCTTGCTGTTGCAGATCGCTGGCGTCGAGTTGAACCGTTGCGCGGACGGCGCCATTCACCAGGTCGGTCTGGCTGATGGCGGCGCTGCCGGCGCCATCATTATGCTGCGTAATGTGCACGACCGGCGCAAGGGGCGGAATGGTGTCCACTGTCACCGTCGCCGTCGACTGCGTGCTTTGTCCGGCATTATTGCTGGAGGAGGCGATCAGCGTGCTGGCGCCCTGAGGCAAGGGCTGAGTTGGCGTGAGCGACCAGCTGCCATTGGCGGCAACCACGGCGCTGCCGAGCACCGTGCCGTTCGCTTCGGAAACGGTGACAGTCAGTCCCGGCGAGCCGGTGCCCTGCAGCACGGGTTCGCTATGGTTGGTCAGGCCTACATTGTTGAAAGTCAGCGTTACCGGCGGCGCGGGGGCAGGGGTGAACGATGCGTTAACCGGCGTGGTAGGAATCGGGGTGAAGGTGGTGGGGGTAGCGGCGGGGATGACGCTGGAGGTAAAACCCGTTCCCGTGGTCCCTACTGTATTGGTGTTGCCTGTCAGGTCGATAAAAGTGTGATCGATGTTTTCGCTGGTGCCGCCCGAAGCGGTCAGGCCGGCCGCAGCAGACTGCAGCTGCGCCAGCGGGTCTTGGCCATTCGCCAGGCTGGCCAGGACCGATTGCGCTTCGGCATTGGCGTTATTGCCGTCTTGACCCGGTTGTGGCGGCTGGCCATTGATAGCGGTGTTCCAGCCTGGCACGGCTGGATTGTTTGCGTCGCTTGGCGCCGTCGTTTGAGGAGTGGCATTGCTGGCGGACGGCGTGCCTGTTTCCTTGGTGTCGGACAATAGAACCTGCTGTCCGCCATCCTGATTCAGCAGTAGCGAGGCACCCTGTTCGAATACCAGGTGATCATTCGGGTGGATGATATCCCCTACTTTGAGGATGTGTTCCTGCCCTTGGGCATCGATGACTCTGACCGTTCCTTTGAGAGTACCGATCTTCCCCGATAGTGTTGTATTTGCTGCCATCGGCATCTCCCGGCCGTATCATCCCGCGCATCAACCTCTGTTCCTGCGTGCATCTCCTTGTGGTGCGGCCGTATGTTTCAGCGCCTTGCAAAGGCTCCAAGCAAACTTCCAGGCTGCTCTGTGAACCGCTGACTCAACCCTGGCTCCCTGTCTTGCGCCTTCTTGCCGTATGGCTTGTGCTGTCTGCCTTGGCGTGTCTTGCACTGGGGCTCTGCGTGGTTGTTGAGCGGCTCTAAATGATGGATGGACTACAGGCAGTTTTAACTGTAGCAAGTAATAAAGTTATTGCTAGAAATACCTATCTGAAACATGAGGTTGCGGTAAATCATCCTCTCCGGCCATGTCGGCAATTGGGAGGAGCTTGGGTTCGCATGGATGGAGAACAGGGTGATTGTCGCGCTGCCGCCAGCGAGTCAAAGACATGCGCGTGCCGGCCGTTGGGCATGCGGGGCTGGCGCTTTGAGCTTCGATGTTGAGATGGGTTTAGCGGGCCATAGGCCAGCAGTTTCGATTGACTCCAGATCGCGGGCGCGTTGGCGCTCTGGGACGGTCATGCCGAGTGTTCGGCTGGCTTGAGGAAGCCGGTGATCTGCTTGCCTTGATATCCGTCATTCTCCTTCCGTGACGGACTTATGTAGGCATGGCCTGAGAGGACAGATCAGCGGCTTCACCGCTCGGTAAAGGCTTCCGATTTGGCGCGCAGTACGGGCTTCAGCAGGTAGGACAGAATGCTCTTGGTGCCGGTCATGATGTCCACCTGGGCCACCATGCCGGGAATGATGGGCAAATGGCGGTCGCCCAGCGTGCCTTGCTTGGTTTTTATCTTGGCCAGGTAAAAGGAATTGCCGCGCTCGTCGGTTTCGGTGTCGGCGCTGACGTCCTGCACTACGCCCTCCATGCCGCCGTAAATCGTGTAGTCGTAGGCGGTGAAGCGCACAGTGGCGCGCTGCCCGGGGCGGATGAAGGCGATGTCGCGCGGCAGGATGCGCGTCTCCACCACCAGCGATTCGCCCAGGGGCACAATCTCCATGATGTCTTTGCCCGGCGCCACCACGCCGCCTATCGTATTGGCGTAGATCTGCTTGACTTGGCCGTGCACGGGGGAGCGCATTTCGGACAGCTTCACCTTGTTGGCCAGGCCGGAGGTGTCCGCGGACAGGCTGTTGATCTTGGCCATGGTGTCGGAAAGCTCGGCGCTGGCCTGGTTGCGGAACGTCAGTTCGTTTTCCTGGATCTTGCGATTGGCCTCCTCTATGGCGGCTTGCAGGCGGGAAATCTGCGCCTGCGCCATGTCGCGATCGCCTTTGAAGCGCGAAACCTCGCGCTCCAGCCGCAACAGGTCCACATCGGATGCGGCGCCGGAGTCCAGCAGCGGCCGCGTTTGCTCCAGCTCCTTGCTGGTGAACTGGAAGCTTTGATCCGCCTGCTGCCGGCGCGCCTTCATTTCGTTCATTTCCTGCATGCGCTGGGCCAATTCCCCCCTGGCGATGGCGAGGTTGTTGTCCAGCTCCTGCTTTTTGGCCAGATACAGCGCCATTTCCTGGCGGGCGATGTCCGGGGCCTGCTGGCTAACCTGGGACGGAATGGCCAGCGGCGTGCCATGGGCAATCGCGCCCAGCCGCGCGGCCTTGCCCAACAGCGCCAGATATTGGGCCTGATTGGCCTGCAGCGACGAGACAAATCGGGTGTTGTCTATGCTCAGCAGCAGCTGGTTTTGCTGCACGATCTGCCCCTCATGCACCCATAGCTTGGCCACGACGCCGCCATCCAGGCTCTGAATGTGCTGGATCTGCGAAGTGGGCACCACCTTGCCCTGGCCCTTGGTCACCTCGTTGATCTGAGCGAAGGCGGCCCACATGAAGGCCGCCAGAAACAAGCCGGCCATGGTCCAGATGAAGACGCGGGGGCGGCCCGGGCTTTGTTGCAGAATCGCCCAGTCGGCGTCGGTGGCGAAATCGACATGCTCTTGCAAGTCGCGCGCCTCCGCCCAGTCCATGACCCGTTCCCAGTATGGGGAGGTCTTGCGTTGGCCTTGTTCCATCCAGCGTTGCCAGAACGGCTGCTTCATGTTTTTCCCCTGGAAACTTGCCCCTGCTGCAGGGCTTGGATGACCTCCGCCTTCGGGCCGTCGGCCACAATGGCGCCGTTTTCGATGATGATGAGCCGGTCCACCAGGTCAAGCAGCGCGGAATGGTGGGTGATCAGCACCACCGTCTTGCCCGGCATGATCTTGGCCAGGGTCTGTTTGATATGCGCCTCGGCGCCGCTATCCATATTGCTGGTGGGTTCGTCCAGCAGCAGGATGGGCGGCGCGTTGAGCAGGGCGCGGGCGATGGTCACGGCCTTGCGCTGCCCGCCGGACAAGGACTGGCCGCGCTCGCCTATGATCATGTCGTAGCCCTGCGGGTGGCCGTTGACGAACTCGGACAAGCCCGCCAGCTCAACGGCGGCCTCGATGCTGGCATCGTAGGCATGGGGGGAGCCCATGGAGATGTTCTGGCGCAGGGTGCCGTAAAACAGCGAGGCATCCTGCGGCACATGGCCGATATTGCGGCGCAGTTCGGTGGGGTCGATCTGGTGGATGTCGATGCCGTCTATGCGCACCGATCCCTGGTCCGGGTGATACAGGCCCATGATCAGCCGCTGCAGCGTTGACTTGCCGGATCCGATGCGGCCGATGATGCCCACCCGTTCCCCCGCCTTGAGGTGGAACGATACATTGCGCAGCGCGTTGGCCGGGTTGTCCGGATATTGGAAATCGACGTTGCGGAATTCGATGTCGCCTTTGAAACTGGTGCGGTGGAAGAAGTTGGCGTCCTTTTCCCGCTCCACCGGCATTTCCATGAAGGTGTCCAGCGACTTCAGCGACAGCTTGGCGTTATGGTACTGGGTGAGCAGGCCCACCAGCTGTCCCAGCGGCGCCATGGCGCGGCCGGAAAGCATCACCGCGGCGATCACGCCGCCCTGCGAGGCCTGGCCGCGAAAGATGGCATAGACGCCTATCACCAGCACGGCGATGGTCACGCTTTGCTGGACCAAGCCGGAAAAATTATTGGCCGACGCCGCCAGCATTTTCAGTCTGGCGCCGATATGCGCCAGATAGGCGGTGGCTTCTTCCCAGCGGCCTTGTTGCTGGCCCTCCGCGGCCAGAATCTTGATGCTTTCCAGCTCGCCAAGCGTTTCCACCAGCTGGGCATTGCGTTGGGCCGTGGCGCGCAGGGTGGCCTCGGTCAATACCTTCATCTTCTCCTGGATCAGCAGGGCGAAGATGAGCATCATCGCCCCGCCTATCAATATGGGCAGCATCAGCAGCGGTTGAATCCATGCCACCGCCGCCAGGAAGATCAGGACGAAGGGCAGGTCGATCAGCGCGGTGATGGAGGCGGACGCGATGAAGTCGCGTATGGTTTCGAATGAACGCAAATTGGCGGCAAAGGCTCCGACGGACGCCGGCTTGGCCGACATCCGCACCCCCAGCACGCGTTCCATGATCAGAGAGGACAGCTGGATGTCTATGCGCTTGCTCGCCAGGTCCAGCATATAGCCGCGTGTCATCTTCAGCAGAAAATCGAACACCAGCGACAAAATCGCCCCGGCCGCCAGCACCCACAAGGTGTAAATGGCCAGGTTAGGCACCACCCGGTCGTACACATTCATCGAAACCAGCGGCAGCACCAGGGCGAATATATTGATCATCAAAGAGGCGAGCAGGGAATCGCGGTACAACGGCAGCCCGCCGATGACCGCGTGCCAGAACCAGTGGCGCGAGCGGATATTGCCCATTTCCGGCGCCCGCCGGTCGTAACGGAAGCGGGGCCGGATCAGGATGGCGATGCCGCTGTACAAGGCGGCGAACTCATCAAGCGAGCGCGTCTCCTCCGATTCCGGCAGCTCGGAATGGCTGAAGCGGACAATGCCGGCCTTGAGGTCGATGCCGCGCAGGATGCAGGCCTCCTCGCTTTTCAGCAGCAGCACGGCGGGCAACAGCGCCTGCGGCAGCTGCGGCAACGGTTTTCTGACCACCCGCGACGTCAAGCCGATGCGGCGCGCCGAACGCGAAAACATAGACGGCGTCAGCCGGTTGTTCTGCAAAGGAATCCCCGCCACCAGCGATTCGCGCGTGGCATTGATGCCGTACTGTCTAGCCAGCGCGAACAAGCAATCCAGCAAAGGATCAAGATGGGTGGCTTGCAAATGCAATCCCCCATTAGGTATTTCTTGACTAATGTTTTGCATTTTCACCTCAGGCGGCATGGTGACTACTCCCCGACAGATAGTATGTCCAGCCTTTTTTTGACTATAGCTAGTTTGAATCGAGGTGAAACATTCTTTTGGTTCGATCTATGTCGTTGTTTTAATTAATGCTTCATATCGTTGGCATGGTGCGATGCGGCGGGGCTGCGGATGCGAGCGGGAGTGAAAATGATAATGGCGGGCCGGGAAACAAATAAGGCGGATAAAACATGCGCTTTCCTGGATTCAAGCCATCGGGATGGCCAGGCAGGTTTCAAAACGCTCCGCCTGTTTTCCGGCGGGATGGGCGTGGCTGGCAAATCGGCAACGCGCCGCTAACAAGATGCATGAATAGAAAATCCCATGCCGCGCAATGTGGCCTCTGCGCTGATATCTGCCGCGATTAATGTTTCGAGGGAAACCAGATCGCTAAATAGGCCTTGCGGTAGGCTTGGTCGTCTTCGATATCGCCATCGCGGGGATGCACCAGCAGCCTTTCCTGCGTCACCAATATGGGCTTGCTGACAAAGTTGCTGGGGGCCTGCCGGGCAAAGGCCCGATTCAGCTCATCGGCCATTTGCCAGCCTTGCTGCTGGCATGGCTCGGCCACTGTCGCCTTTTGCTGGGAGATGCCCTCGCGGATGCGGTTCATTGCCAGGTTGGAGCCATCGCCAGCGGAGATGTTGACGATGTCCAGCCGGCCAATCTGATGCAAGGGGAAATTGATGTTGTCGAAGTAGAGGTCGTTGATGGCCAGCGTATGGGTCCAAGCGCGGCCGAACTTCTGCGCCATGACGGGCACTTGCGCCGGAATCAGCTGGGAAGTCATGCTGAGGTCCATGTCCTGCACCGCCAGCACCTTGCATCGCTTGCAGCGCAGCAGCGCCTCCTTCATGGCGTTGGCCTTGCGCATGGCGATGGAAAAATGCGAATCCGTCAGGATCACCGCGCCCAGCGGGCCGGAGCTGCTGCCTATCGCATAGTCCACGGCCGTCTGCGCCACGGTCAACGGATCGGTGGTGATGTTGGCGAACAGCTCGGCATTCGGGCCGGGGCTGCTGCCGGCGTGCCAGCCCACGGCGGGCTTGCCCATTTGTTTCAGCATGGTCATTTCCAGATGGAAATCCGAGCTGTCCGTGCCGACCAGGGCCACGCCGGAAATCTCCTGCGCGGTGGCGTGCAGCAGCAATTGCTCGCGCACGGCATTGCGGTCGCTCTTGGCGTCCGTCACCTTGACTTGCCAATGCAGATAGGCCGCCGCATTGAGAAAGCTGCGCACGGTTTTGGAAATCCCGCCGTTGCGCAGCTCGTAGGCGATCAATAGCACATGCCGTCCCAGCTGGGCCGGCGGACCGGAGGAGGGCGCCACGCTATCAACCGGTTCCGCTTGGCTGATGGCGCAAGCGGTCAGCGCTGCCAGCGCGCCATGCAGTAGCACGCGGACAATCAGTTGGGTGGAGGCGGGAAAGCGGCTCAAGCGCATGGGCACTGGGTGTTATCGCCTTGGCGTGTCGGGGGCATGCTCAAATATAGCAAGCAGGCTGGCGCTTGCTGATGGCATGTGGACGGTGCGAGCGCTTGCGCGGCGCGCTTGATTTATCGATGCGGGATGAACATGATAGACGGATAGCCGCCGGGCGGATTTCCGGCGGCATCGCCAGCGGATGGCCAGCCTGGCCAGGCCGGGCTTGCACTGTTAGCCGGCTCTGGCACAATTCACCGACTGTAAGCCAACCCAAACGCATATCCAGACAAGGAAACATCCATGCACAAGCCATCCCGCCTTGCCCTGACCGCCTGCCTGCTGGCCGTTTTTGCCGCGCCGGCAGCCTTTGCCGCAGACGCGCCGGTCGCCACGGTAAACGGCGTAGCCATTCCTCAATCCAGAATGGACCTGATCCTGAAATCGCAGGAAGAGCATGGCGTCAAGGATAGCCCGGAGCTGCGCCAGCAGATCCGCGATTTCCTGGTTACCAATGAAGTGCTGGTTCAAGAGGCCAAAAAACAAGGCATCGACAAGAGCGACGCGGTCAAGCAAGAGCTGGAAATGGCCCAGCGCGGCGTGTTGCTGAATGCCTTTCAGCAAAACTTCATCAAAACCAATGTGATTTCCGACGATCAACTCAAGGCCGAGTATGACCGCCTGAAGGCGGCCACGCCGTCCAAGGAATACCACGCGCGTCATATCCTGGTGAAAACCGAAAAGGAAGCCAACGCCATCCTGGCGCAGCTGAAGAAAGGCAAGTCGTTTGATGCGCTGGCCAAGGCCAAGTCCGACGACCTGGGCAGCAAGAACAGCGGCGGCGATCTGGGTTGGAGCGATCCCAGCCAGTACGTGAAGGAGTTCGGCGAAGCCATGGTCGCCCTGAAGCCGGGTGAAATCACCCAAACTCCGGTGAAATCGCAATACGGCTATCACATCATCAAGCTGGAAGGCGTGCGCGAGGCGGAAGGCCCCAAGTTTGAAGACGTGAAGCCGCAGCTGCAGCAGGAAATGCAGCGCACGGCCTTTGACAAGATGATCCAGGACTTGAAGGGCAAGGCCAAAGTCGAGTAAGTCGCGGGCGCCGTCCGTGCCTGCGCATGGTTGGCGGCGCGGCGTACGCATAAAAGCCTGCCCGTTTCGGGGCAGGCTTTTTCATGTTGCCGCTGAGTTTAATGCGTAGTCCGGCTTAACGTAGGACGGCGCGCCGGCCAGCCAGGTTTCATGGACGGCGATATCGCGCAGTGCCTCCTTGGACGGATCCAGCGGGTCATCCTTCAGGATCACCAAATCCGCCAGCTTTCCAGGCTCCAGCGAACCGACCAGATGATCCAGATGGCAGTGCCAGGCCGCGTCCAGCGTCACCGCGCGCAGCGCCTGCTCGTGAGTCAGGCCTTCTTCCGCATTCAGCGCCGGTTTTTCCGAGCCTGGCGCGGCCTCCATTTTGCGATAGATGGCCTGTTCCGCCATGCGCAGCGGCCCCAGCGGGGAAACAAAGTGGTCGGAATGCAAGCTGACGCGCATGCCGGCGTTAAGGGCGGATTGGCAGCGGTCGAGCAATCGCGCCTTGTTCTCGCCAAAGATCTTTTCCTGGAAAACGTAGCCCCAGTAGCCGACGTGTCCGATCAAGAAGCTGGGGCTCAAGCCCATCGACGCCATCCTGCCGATGTCCTCGTCATTCAGCAGCGAGGCATGCTCCAGGCGAGAGCGCAGCGCGCGGCGGCGCTTGGCGGGCGCGCTGCTGGTTTCGTGCGGGAAAGGATTCAGGGCCTTGCCGTAGGCGTTCAGCACCCGCTTGATTGCCTTGTCGCCATTGGCATGCACCAGCGTGGGCCAGCCTTGGCATAAGGCGCGCAGCACCAGAGATTCGAGATCGGACTTGGGTTTGTAATTGTATTTGCCATTGAGCGGCACGCCTGGCACGGGGGGCACCTTGGATTTGTCAGGGTTGATAAGGCAGTGGTACGGCTGTTTCTGGAAGCCTGTCAGCCCCTGGTTGGAACCATCGGAGATGATCTTGATGCCCTTGATGCTGAAACGCTGGTTCAGATGATTGTCCAAGTCCAGGTGGTAGTTTTCCAGCCAGTAGCTGAGATCATCCTGCGTGCGCACAAACAGGCCGCCAGCCAGCCGCAGCGGACCAAACTGGGCGATCAAGCGCAGCGCGCCAAGTTCCAGCTCCTTGGCCGAGTTGTCTGGAATGGTGCCCATGCTAGGGTCGAATAGCGTGGTGATGCCTTTGCTGACGGCATCCTGAAGCACTTCCGCGACGCAGTTGCCCAGGCTCTTCTTGGCCAGGGTCGATCGATTGACCAGATTCATGGCATCGGTGACTTGGCCTTCAGCCAGCACGCCGCCGGCGCTTTTGTTGAGCAGTTTTTGATTGGCCACGCTGTTGACATACGCAGATGGCCGGAGGCGTTGACCAGCAGAATCGCAATGTTCCGGTCGGCAATTTTTCCTGTCCATAGGCTATCCATCTTCCCCAAATTGATGTTCGGCCAGTCGCGCATCAGGGAGGGATCTAAACCATAGCCGACGAACCAGGCTGTGCTGCCGTCATGATCGTTCAGCAAATATTGCTGACTCTGCGAGTTGCCCAGCATTTCGCCAATCTGGGCGCTCAGGCGTTCCCAGCTGTACTGCGGGTCGAGGTTTTGCTTGTCGAAGGCCGAGACATTATTCCACCCCTTGTTCAGCGCGCTGCCGAGAATATGCATGTGAGGGTCGATCAGGCCGGGCATCAGTGTGCGGCCATCTAATAGGCGTTCGTGGGCATCGAAGCCTTCCTCTGCCATTTTCCTTTGAACTTCATCAAAGGAACCCGTCGCCACAATCACGCCGTTGGCTATGCCCAGCGCCTCCACCGTCCGGCTGGCAGGCGCTTCCATGGTGTGGATGGTGCCGCCATGAAAGATCACAGGTTGTTGCGGGGTTTGGCGAAAGCGATCGAGCAGCGTCAGTTTGATGGCATCCAGCATGTTTTCATTATCTTCTTGCGTACCGCCCAGCTTGGGGGCGTGGCCGCAGCAGGCGCAGCCTAAGGTGTGGTCGTGAGGCATCGGTGGCTCCTTGATTTGTGCATTCACATGTCATTTCAAGCAAAATGCTAATCTTTTTTCATGAAAAATTTCAAATGGATTGTCAGCGCCCTGCCGTAAGGGACAGGAGGTGGGCGTGGGCTGGGTGCCCCGCAGGCATGGCGGCACTCGGAGAACAGCTGAAAACCGGTTATAATCGAACCATTTTTCCATCCAGAAAACCAAGATTCAGACATGGAACTTGCCAAGAGCTACGAACCGGGCGACCTCGAGCGCCGTTGGTACCAACACTGGGAACAGGCCGGCTACTTCAAGCCGAGCATGGACACCGCCAAACCGTCTTTCGCCATCCAGCTGCCGCCGCCCAACGTCACCGGCACGCTGCACATGGGCCACGCCTTCAACCAGACCATCATGGACGGCCTCACCCGCTACTACCGGATGAAGGGCCATAACACCGTCTGGATTCCGGGCACCGACCACGCCGGCATCGCCACCCAGATCGTGGTGGAGCGCCAGCTGGCCGATCAGGGTCTGAATCGCCACGACATGGGCCGCGAAGCCTTCACCAGCAAAATCTGGGAATGGAAGGAAAAATCCGGCGGCACCATCACCAGCCAGATGCGCCGCGTCGGCTGCTCGGTGGATTGGGACCGCGAATACTTCACCATGGATGACACCCGCGCCGAGGTGGTGACGGAAGTCTTCGTCCGCCTGTACGAGCAGGGCCTGATCTACCGCGGCAAGCGCCTGTCCAACTGGGACGCCAAGCTGGGCACCGCCATCTCCGACCTCGAAGTGGTATCCGAGGAAGAAGACGGCCACATGTGGCACATCAAATACCCGGTGGTGGATAGCGATGAGTACGTCACTGTCGCCACCACCCGTCCGGAAACGCTGCTCGGCGACGTGGCCGTGGCCATCGCCCCGGATGACGAGCGCTACCTGCACCTGGTGGGCAAGCAGCTGCAGCTGCCGCTCACAGGCCGCACCATCCCGGTGATCGCCGACGAGTACGTGGACAAGGAATTCGGCACCGGCTTCGTCAAGATCACCCCGGCGCACGACTTCAACGACTACGAAGTGGGCAAGCGCCACAACACCCAGCTGATCAACGTGATGAGCCTGGAAGCCAAGATTCTGGCCAAGGCGCAAATCTTCGGCTTCGATGGCGCCGCCCAAGGCACCATCGAGCTGCCGGCCGCCTATGCCGGCCTCACCGCCCAGGAGGCGCGCAAGGCCATGCTGGCCGATCTGCAAGCCCAGGGCCTGCTGCTGGAAACCAAGCCGCACAAACTGATGGTGCCGCGCGGCGACCGCACCGGCACCGTGATCGAGCCGCTGTTGACCGACCAATGGTTCGTGGCCATGAACAAGGTCGCCGAAGGCGACGCCACCGGACTATCCATCGCCGCCAAGGCGATCGAAGCCGTGGAATCCGGCGAAGTGCGCTTCGTGCCGGAAAACTGGGTCAACACCTACAACCAGTGGATGAAGAACATCCAGGATTGGTGCATCTCCCGCCAACTGTGGTGGGGCCACCAGATCCCGGCCTGGTACGACGAAGACGGCAACATCTACGTCGGCCGCACCGAGGAAGAGGCCCAGGCCAAGGCCGGCGGCAAGACCCTGCGCCGCGAACAGGACGTGCTGGACACCTGGTTCAGCTCCGCTCTGGTGCCGTTCTCCACCCTGGGCTGGCCGGAAGAAACGCCTGAGCTCAAAGCCTTCCTGCCCTCGCAAGTGCTGGTGACCGGCTACGAAATCATCTTCTTCTGGGTGGCCCGGATGATCATGATGACCAAGCACTTCACCGGCAAGGTACCGTTCAAGGATGTCTACATCCACGGCATGGTGCGCGACCACGAAGGCAAGAAGATGTCCAAGTCCGAGGGCAACGTGATCGACCCGGTGGACCTGATCGACGGCATCGCGCTGGCGCCGCTGGTGGAAAAACGCACCACCGGCCTGCGCCGCCCGGAAAAGGCCCCGCAGATCGCCAAGGCCACGGAAAAGCTGTTCCCGGAAGGCATCCCGGCCTATGGCACCGACGCGCTGCGCTTCACCATGGCCAGCTACGCCACGCTGGGCCGATCGGTCAACTTCGACTTCAAGCGCGCCGAAGGCTACCGCAACTTCTGCAACAAGCTGTGGAACGCCACCCGCTTTGTGATGATGAACGCGGAAGGCAAAGACTGCGGCCAGATTGAGACCCTGCCGCTGGAATACAGCTTTGTCGACCAATGGATCATCGGCCGCCTGCAGCAGGCTGAGATCGACGTCACCAGCGCGCTGGAAACCTACCGCTTCGACATCGCCGCACAGGTGATCTACGAATTCATCTGGAACGAGTACTGCGACTGGTACGTGGAACTGGCCAAGGTGCAGATCCAGGGCGGCAACGAAGCCCAGCAGCGCGCCACCCGCCGCACCCTGGTGCGCGTGCTGGAAGTGGCGCTGCGCCTGACCCACCCGCTGATGCCCTTCATCACCGAAGAGCTGTGGCAAACCGTCGCTCCGCTGGCCAACGCCAAGAAGACCGACTCGCTGATGCTGGCCGCCTGGCCGGTGGCGGAAGAGGGCAAGATCAACGCGCAAGCCAACGCGCGCATGGAAGCCTTCAAGGACATGGTCAACGCGGTGCGCAATCTGCGCGGCGAAATGGGCATCGGCCCCGCCGTCAAGGCGCCGCTGTTCATCGAAACCGCCGATGCGTCTATCGCCGACTTCGTGCCCTACCTGAAACTGCTGGCCCGCCTGACCGAGGGCACGCTGGTGGCCAAGCTGCCGGAAGACGACGCCCCGGTGGCCATCTCCGGCGAAGCCCGCCTGATGCTGAAGGTGGAAGTGGACAAAGCCGCCGAAACCGCGCGCCTGAGCAAGGAGCAGGGCAAGGTGGAAGCCGAGCTGGCCAAGCTGACCGCCAAGCTGGAGAAGCCGGGCTATGTCGACAAGGCGCCGGCGCACTTGGTTGAGCGCGACAAGGCTCAGTTGGCTGAGCTGAATGACAAGTTGGAGAAGGTTAGGGCGCAGCTTGTTAAGCTGGCGTAATTCAAGTAATCCCCGCGATTTTCGCGGGGATTTTTTTCATCTTGGATATGTCATGAAGATTTTTTCTGAAATTTCTGCAATTGTATCAGATTATAGTGTTAATAATGTAACTCCAGACCGTGTAGAGGGTTGGATTTCTCAATTTGATCGGAGTATTCAGGGTGCTATTTTGAATGTGACCAAGTCATTTTTGGAGAAAGGTTATGTAAGCCGAAATAAGCTAATTTATTCTATTGAAAATATTGTTAGGAGTGAGAAGATTTGTGGTAGGGATCTTTCGCGGTTTTGGAGTCAGGTTTCTATCTTGAATGTGCAACAAGATGGAAATAGTCAAGTGGAGCTAGCTGATTTGCTTGCTTTTTATGTAAAAAAGTATACGAATATTAATCTTCCTGTAAATGAATTTGAGAAAGGTATTCTGTTTTATATTGATGATTTTATGTTTACTGGTGGGAGGTTGAGAAGTGATCTGTCTGGGTTGAACGAAATGCTTGAACGCAAGAAGACAGTTATTGTATTGTATATGTCTGTTTGCTCTTCTGCTGCATGGCAATATAATAGTAAGTGGAAGGGCCAGTGGGGAAATCTTGATATTGTAAAGGCTAAGAGAGTGATGCCTGCTTTGGAAAATAGGTTAAGTGAAAAGAATTTTTCAGACAAGTTTTGGATGCATTCCGACTCTATGAGCAGTGGCAAGCTGTCTAATTATATTGAAAATTTTCAGAGATTTAATCCGTCAACTCTTAGGAATTTACATTGTGGTACGAAATTTTTTCCAAATGCAGTTGAGCGATTTAATTCGGAAATTGCTTTGTGCGAAGCGGGGATTGATATAATAGAAAGACATGGTACAGTAAAGCCTTCTCTTAAGCCTATGGGTTATGATGGTTACGATGGTTTTGGGTTTGGTGGTACTATGCTTTCTTATAGGAATTGTCCAAATAATTTACCACTTGCTTATTGGTGGTCGTTGGGCGAATGGTTGCCTCTTTTTGAAAGAAAAGTTTATGAGAGGTGATTGATTGAGTAATATTAGAAAATACCCCGTTGAGGGGGTTGCATCTTTTTATCGAACGGATGAGCTATATGGGGATTTCTCTAACATGGCTCGTCAATTCCCCTTGTTGGTTAATGGGAAACGTATTGGCTCGTCTGAGGCACTCTATCAGTCCTTGAAATATCCTTCAAGGCCAGATATTCAGAGATTTATCATTCATGCAGGCAGTCCGATCGAGTCAAAGAGAGTTTGTGCCCCATTTGGTAGTGATGTGAGGGAGGACTGGCTGGATATTCGAGTGTATGTTATGAAAATGGTTGTTTCAATAAAATACCTTCAGTATCAAAAGCATTTTTCAAGGATATTTGAAATTTCTGGAGATATGCCAATTGTTGAGATTTCTAGTTTTGATCAATTTTGGGGTGCTCAAAAGAGGGGTGAGTATCTGGTTGGGGAAAATGTTCTTGGTCGAATTTGGATGGGAGTCAGAGAGTTTTATTGGAATAATGGACTCGTCAATCAGAGAGAATTTAAGGTAAGAGAGGGGATAAATCTTTTCTTTATTGAAGAAAGCATGCCTCTTGTCAGTTGGTAATGCAGCTCAACGTTTGCTACGTTGGTTTATTAGGATTTTTGTGCCCGCTTCGCGGGCAGATGTTTGGGTGCCGGTTCCGCCCGGCGTGACGGGTCTATTTCTTTTGCTCCGCCAAAAGAAATAGACGAAAGAAAAGGCAGCCCAGCAGCGCTGCGAAACCCCGTCTTCAAAGCCATTTTCAAAGAGTCGCCGGAACTAGCGGCGCGCTACCGCCGCGCCGCGTCGAACAACCAGCGACTTAAAACCTTGAAAATGGCATCGAAGCCGGCTTGCGCTGATGGAGAAGGGTGGGTCGTCATCATTTTGCCTTGTCGAATTTCTTTGGATCTAATAAATAGCCCTATATCAAGACAATGGTTGGGGAGATTACTTCTTTGATTTCTCCTTCATAATTTAGGTATATGGTATGCAGCTGTCTCTTATACACATCTCCGAGCCCACGAGACTCAAAAGGGGGGGGGGGGGGGGGGGGGGGGGGGGGGGGGGGGGGGGGGGGGGGGGGGG
>NZ_JAELTR010000066.1:0-20016 GCF_016428945.1 Chromobacterium sp. ASV23 | reverse complement strand
CCGAACAGGATCGTGAAACGCCTTAGCGCCGATGATAGTGTGGCATTCGCCATGTGAAAGTAGGACACCGCCAGACGCCCCATACGACAAAGCCCAGCTCACACGAGCTGGGCTTTGTGCTTTGCGCGCGCCGAATGCGCGACACCCGCCCCGACAGACACTGCCGGGGCTTTGGCGTTTCTGGGTGTTGGGCGGGAGCGGCTACGGTGGTATGCTTCGCAACTTACCCGTTTGGCGGCCAGGCGATTGATGGGGCGGTAATCCGCCGCGCCGGCCGGCTTTTACGCAAGGACATGCATGACTTATCCGTTGCCGTCGTTTGAAGACAAGATTTGCCCTGCGGAGCAGTTGGCCGACAAGCTGGCGGCCCTGCCGCGCCCCTTGGTATTCACCAATGGCTGCTTCGACATCCTGCACCGCGGCCATGTGACTTATCTGGCGCAAGCCCGCGCCCTGGGCGCCAGCCTGGTGCTGGGCTTGAATACCGATGCTTCGGTGAAGCGACTGGGCAAAGGCGATGACCGGCCGATCAACAACGAATACGACCGCGCGGCCGTGCTGGCGGCGCTGGAGAGCGTCAGCCTGGTGACTTGGTTCGATGCCGATACGCCGGCCGAGTTGATCGAGCAGGTGCAGCCCGACGTGCTGGTCAAGGGCGGCGACTGGAGCGTAGACAAGATCGTGGGCAGCGCACAGACGCTGGCGCGCGGCGGGCAGGTGCATTCCATCCCTTTTCTGTTCGATACTTCCACCACCAAGACGCTGAACAAGATCCGCGCCGCCGAGGACAAGGCGTGAGCGAGCACGCTTTCGCGGTGCTGCGCCACTTGTCGGACGGCCGTTTCCACTCCGGCGAGGACATCGCCCAGGCGCTGGGCTGTTCCCGCACGCTGGTCTGGCAGGCGGTGCACGCCATCGAGAGCGAGCTGGGGCTGACGGTGTTCAGCGTGCGTGGCCAGGGTTATAAGCTGGCCCAACCGTTCGCCTGGCTGGACGTGGCGGCGGTGCGCGCCGGTTTGAACGAGGCGGCGGCCGAGACTTTCACGCTGGCGGTGGCGGAGCGGACAGACTCCACCAATAGCCAGTTGATGGCGCGCGCCGGCAATGGCGGCTTGCATGGTTTGGTGCTGGCGTGCGAATTGCAGACGGCTGGCCGTGGCCGCTTGGGTCGCCGCTGGCAGGCGCGTCTGGGCGCGGGATTGACGTTCTCGCTGCTGTGGCGCTTCAATCGCGGCATGGCCGAGCTGGCTGGGTTGTCTCTGGCGGTGGGCGTGGCCTTGGCGCGCGCCTTGCGCAGCTTGGGCGCGCCGGTGCAGTTGAAATGGCCCAACGATGTGCTGCTGGATGGCCGCAAGCTGGCTGGAATTTTGATCGAACTGTCTGGCGACGCGCTGGGGCCGGCCGCAGTTGTGGTGGGCATCGGCGTCAATGTGGCCGATCCGGGCGAGGTGGATCAGCCGATTGCCACGCTGGAGCAGGCCGGCATCGCGCCTGAGCGCAACCGCGTATTGGCGGCCTTGCTCAATGAGCTGGAGCCGGTGCTGATGGATTTTGACCGCCATGGCTTTGCGCCGCTGCGCGAAGAATGGTGGCAGCTGTCCGCCCATCAGGGCGCGGCGGTGAGGCTGGGCTTCTCGCATGGCGAGCCGGTAGACGGCATCGCCAGCGGCGTGGCGGACAACGGCGCCTTGCAGCTGGAGACGGCGCAGGGCTTGCGGACTTTCCATATCGGCGAAGTCAGTTTAAGGGAACGCCGATGAAATTACTGATAGACGCCGGCAATAGCCGGGTCAAATGGGCGGTATACCAGGGCGTGGATTGTGTCGCCCAGGGCGCGGCCGAGCATCATGAGCTGGCTGGCCTGGCCGACGTCTGGCGCGATTTGCCGCTGGAAGGTGCCTGGATGTCGTCGGTGGCGCGCGGCGAAGTGGCCGAGGGCCTGGCGGCGGCTGTGCCATGCGCGCTGCATCGCGTTCATTCGGAACGTCGTTTTGGCGAGGTCTGTAACCATTATCGCAACACCGCGGAGCAAGGCGCCGACCGCTGGCTGGCTGTATTGGCCGCCCGCGAGATCTGCCGCAGCGACGTCATCGTCGCCTGCGCCGGCACCGCGCTGACGGTGGAGACGCTGACGGCCGAGGGCGACTACCTGGGCGGGCTGATCCTGCCGGGCCATGGCTTGATGCTGCACAGCCTGGCGCAAGGCACCGCCAATCTGAACCGGCAGGCCGGCGAAGTGGTGGCATTCCCGCAGGGCACGCCGGACGCGCTGGCCAGCGGCGCGATGGCGGCTTTGGTGGGCGCGATAGAAGGGCAGCGGTGCAAGCTGGCCGAGCGTACCGGCCGCGAGCCGGCAACGGTGATTCTGACCGGCGGCGACGCGGCGCGCATCGCGCCGTGGCTCGCGGCGCCGTTGCAGATCGTGGATAATCTGGTATTGATGGGTCTATTCAAGGTGGCGAACTCGTGATGAAGTGGTTTGTGGCGCTGGTGGTGGTGCTCAATCTTGTGGTGGCAATGTACGGCACGCTGAAACAGCGTCCGCCGTTGGACGTGCACGCCCAGGAGGTGAGCCCCGGCCAAGTGAAGCTGTTGCCGCCAAGCTGGAAGCCCGACGCCTCCGCCGCGCAGGCAAGCGCCCCCGTGGCCGCCGTGATCAAGGCCGCCTCCGCGCCGGAAGCCAAGCCGATGGCCAGCGCGGCCAAGGCGCAAGCCAAGCCTGCCGCCAAGGCCGAGGCATCCAAGCCGGCCCCAGCCAAGCCAGCGGAAAAGGCGGCGGAGCCGGCCAAAGGCAAGGCCGTGGCCTGCTACAGCTGGGGCGGCTTGAGCGACAGCCTGCTGGTCCGAGTGAAGGGCGGCGTGCCGCAGCTGAAACTGAAGTCCGGCCAGCTGCAGGAAGACAGCAAGGAGGAGAGCAAGGGTTCCGGCCGCTTCTGGGTGTACTATCCGCCGCTGGCTACCCAGGCCGAAACCAAGACGCTGTCGGCGGAGCTGAAAGACAAGGGCTTTACCAATTACATCGTCAGCAACGACGAGTTCAAGGGTAATCTGTCGCTGGGCCTGTTCAGCAAGGAAGACGCGGCCAAAACGCTGGTGGCGCGGCTGAAGGCGGCTGGTTACGACAAGGCGATGGTCAAGTCCAAGGAACAGACCAGCAAGCAGACCACGCTGACCTTCAAGGACTTGGACGCGGCACAAGCGGAACAGCTGAAAGCGTTGCAGAAGAAGCTGACGCCAGGCATCGCGCTGAAGGGGTGCTGAGCCAGGCAGACTTTGTGCGCAAAGTTTGATCCGGCGGCTTGCCAACCCTTTGTGTTGCGGCGCAATATCGATAACGGCGACAACAAGTCGCCGTTTTCTTTGTCACACACATATGGCCCGACACATCCACATCACGCGGCTGCTTGACCGCGGCCGTTTCAACGACAGGGTATTGCGCCAGCTGGGCTGGGCGATGGCCTTCATTGCAGGCGCCATCAACGCCGGCGGCTTCCTGGCGGTGCATCGCTACACCTCGCACATCTCCGGCATTGTTTCCGGCATGGCCGACGCCTGGGCCACTGGCGAAATCCGGCTGGCCCTATCGCTGCTGGTGATGTTGTGTTGCTTCGTCGGCGGCGCCATGCACAGCACCTGGCTGATACTGTGGGCGCGGCGGCAGCGGTTGCGCGGCGGTTACGGCGTGTCGATGATGGAGGAGGCGCTGCTGCTCCTGGTATTCGGCCTGTTGGGCGCGGGCTTGTCGCTGCACAAGGGTTTGTTCACGCCGCCTACAGTGATGCTGCTGTGCTTCATCATGGGCATGCACAACACCATTGTGACCAAGCTGTCCGGCGGCCTGCTGCGCAGCACCCACATGACCGGCATCGCCACCGACCTGGGCATAGAACTGGCCAAGATGAGCTATTACAACCGCGAGGGGCGCACGCGGGTGGCGGCGGTGCGTTCCAATCGGACCAAATTCCGCATCTATGGGCTGATTCTGCTGTCGTTCTTTCTCGGCGGCGTGGTGGGCGCCCTCGGCTTCAAGCATCTGGGCTTCGGCTTCACTTTGCCGCTGGCGCTGTTCTTGTTTCTGCTGGGGCTGCGGCCGGCTTGGTACGACGTCAAGCTGCGCTGGCGCTGGTGGCGCAGCCGCCAGTTCGCGCGCCGCATGAACACGGTGGAGCAGGGCGGCTGACGGAAATCGCCGTCGAAGCCGCAGTGCCGCCGTGGCGGCGGCGACAAATTTTCACCGTCGCGCCGCGTCTTCACTTGAACGTATTGTCCTGGCACGGCACACTTCGGGTTTCCGCGCCGCGGGGCGCGGCAGCCTCAAGCCGTCGGCTGTGCAAGATGGACGGCAATCGTCGCGAAATCATGCGGAATCAATACATTGACCGCTGGCGGCGTACTCTCGCCTGGAGAGTGGCATGAGTGATGAAATGATCTACGGCGACGGCGCCATTCGCCGTCAGGGCCTGTACGGCTCCTCCATCGAAAACACCTATGCGGGCGTGCTGTCTTTCATGCGCCGCAACTACAGCCGCAACCTGGAAGGCGTAGACGTGGTGGTGTCCGGCATTCCGCTGGATCTGTCCGTAACCTTCCGTTCCGGCGCGCGCATGGGCCCGCAGGCCATCCGCGCCGCCAGCGTGCAGTTGGCCGAACTGAAGCCGTATCCGTGGGGCTTTGACCCGTTTGACGACCTGGCCGTGGTCGACTACGGCGACTGCTGGTTCGACGCGCACAACCCGCTGACCATCAAGCCGTCCATCATCGAGCACGCCCGCACCATCCTGGCCTCCGGCGCCAAGATGCTGACTTTCGGCGGCGACCACTACGTCACCTATCCGCTGCTGATCGCGCACGCCGAGAAATACGGCAAGCCGCTGGCGCTGCTGCACTTCGACGCCCACTGCGACACCTGGCCGGACGACAGCCCGGACAGCCTGAATCATGGCACCATGTTCTACAAGGCGGTGAAGGAAGGCCTGATCGATCCGAAGAAATCGGTGCAGGTCGGCATCCGCACCTGGAACGACGACTTCATGGGCCTGAACGTGCTGGGTGCGCCGTGGGTGCACGACAACGGCGTGGATGCCACCATCGCCGAAATCAAGAAGACCATAGGCGACGCGCCGGTGTACGTGACCTTCGACATCGACTGTCTGGACCCGTCCGCCGCCCCGGGCACCGGCACCCCGGTGCCGGGCGGCTTGAGCACCGCGCAGGCGCTGAAGATCATCCGCAACCTGGGCGATCTGAACATCGTAGGCATGGACGTGGTGGAAGTGGCGCCTAGCTACGACCAGAGCGAAATCACCGCTCTGGCCGCCGCCCACATCGCCTGTGACATGCTGTGCCTGATGCGCAACAAGAAGGTGGAAGGCAAGCTGTAAGCGCGCTTGTGAAGAGAATGAACGAACGCCGCTCCCAGGAGTGGCGTTTTTGTTTGGCGGCGCTGCTTATCGCTCAGAACGCAAACGGCAGCCTGATCAGCAGCAAGGCCAGCAGCGCGATTTCGCAGATTTCCACGCCCGCGCCCAGGCAATCGCCGGTCATGCCGCCCAGCCGGCGCTTGAGGAAGGCCCACCAGGCGAGGCCAGCCAGCGGGGCCAGCAGCAGGGCTGGGGCCAGCCAGGCGGATGCCGCCAGCAGCGCGGCGCCGTTGAGCGCCAGGCCGAGATGATCGCGTTGCCAGCCGAAGCGCTCGCCGCTGCCCGGCGCGATGGCTGGCAGGGTGGCCGACCACAGCACCGCGAACCCGCGCGCCCAGGCCGGGATCAGCAGCAGCCCCCATGCGATTGCGCCGTGGCGGGCGATCAGCATCAGCAGCACCAGTTTGGCGACGACGGCGAGGATCAGCGACAGCACGCCAAAGCTGCCCAGATGCGGGTCTTTCAGCACTTCGAAGAAGCGTTCGCGCGAGCGGTGGGAGGCCCCCAGCGCGTCGGCCAGATCGGCCAGGCCGTCCAGATGCAGGCCGCCGGTGACGCCCACCCAAACCAGCAGCGCCAGCAGCGCCGCCAGCCAGGGATCCACCAGGCCGCCCAGATGCAGGGCCGTCAGCAGCAGCGCGCCGACGATCAGGCCGACGGCAGGGAACCAGCGCGCGCTGGCCGCCAGCCATTCCGGCCGGAAATCCGCCAGCTGCGGGGTGGGCAAGCGGGTCAGGAACTGCACCGCCAGAATCAGTCCGCGCATGAGGACTCCAGCCGCAGCAGGTAGGCCGGGTGGCCTTCCAGCATCGACAGCTGGGCGAAACCGCCGCGCTGCACCGTCATCAGCTTGGCCACGGAGAAATCGGTGCCCAGCAATTCCGCCATCAGCACGGTGATGACGCCGCCGTGCGTCACCAGCAAACGGTGGCTGCCGCGCGCCTCGCTCATCCAGTCGGCCAGGCCGGCCAGCACGCGGGTGCGGAACTGCTCGAAGCTCTCGCCGCCGGGCGGGCTGAGCCGGCCGTCCGCCAGTTCTGCCCCCCAGCCGGGGTGGCTGTGTTCCAGCTCGGACAACGGCTGGCCGTCCCAGTCGCCAAAGTCCATCTCGGCGAAGCGCGGCTCCACCTTCAGCGCCAGCGAGCCGGATAGCGCATGCTTGACGGCAAACTCGCGGCAGCGCTGCAGCGGCGAGGTGGCGATGGCGGTGACCGGCGCCAAGCTGCTGATGCGGCTCCAGCTGGCGTCGAGCTGGCGTTGGCCCAGCTCGGTCAGCGGCAGGTCGGTCAGGCCGATCAGCCGGCCGCCGTGTTCGATGTCGCCATGGCGCAGCAGGGTCAGGGTGTAGGGGTTCATGCGGACTTGCCGCTGATGCCGGCCTCCTCGAACGTGGCCATCTCGTTGTGCAGCTTGACCGCCATCTGCAGCAGCGGCACGCAGACCGCCGCGCCGGAGCCTTCGCCCAGGCGCATGCCCAGATCCACCAGCGGCTGCAGCTGCAGCGCCGCCAGCGCATGGTCGTGGCCGGCTTCTGCCGAGCGGTGGCTGGCCAGCAGCCAGTCGTGCAGCGAGGGGTCGATGGCCTTGGCGCACAGCGCGGCGGCGCTGGCGATGAAGCCGTCTACCAGCGAGGGCACGCCCAGATGGGCGCCTTCCAGGTAGAAACCGGCCATGGCGGCGATCTCCAGGCCGCCCAGCTCGGCCAGCGTGTCCTGGCCGCTGAGGTTTTCCCAGGCCACGCGCGCCAGCGCGGTCTTCACCACCCGCAGCTTGTTGGCCAGGCCTATGTCGTCGATGCCGGTGCCGCGGCCCACCACTAGTTCCGGCGACGCGCCGGTCAGCCGGCAGATCAGCGCGGCCGACGCCGTGGTGTTGCCGATGCCCATATCGCCGGCGATCAGCAAATTGGCGCCATCCCCCACCGCCCGGCGGGCGGCTGCGCGGCCGGCCTCCAGCGCCGCCTCGGTCTCCTCGGCGCTCATCGCCGTTTCCTTGGCCAGGTTGCGGCTACCGGCGCGCACCTTGGCATGGACGATGGGCAGCGCCGATACATCGCCGGTCACGCCTACGTCTACCACCTCCAGCCGCGCGTCCAGCGCGCGCGCCAGCACGCAGATGGCGGCGCCGCCATTGGCGAAGTTGCGCACCATCTCGGTGGTGACGGCGGAGGGAAAGGCCGACACGCCCTCGGCAGTGACGCCGTGGTCGCCGGCGAACACGGTGATGGCTGGGCGCAGGGCATCCGGCCGGGCGCGGCCTTGCCAGGCGGCGAAGCGGCAGGCCAGCTCCTCCAACTGCCCCAGGCTGCCGGGCGGCTTGGTCAGGACGGCCTGGCGGGCGCGGGCGGCGTTGCGGGCGGAAAGATCCAGGGGTTTGCTACGATTCATGTTCTGGCCTGCTGGGATGGATGATCATGGAATGTTGTCGACGCGCATGGCTGGCCGCCGGACTCTAGGGGCTGTTGACGTTTGGTGGGCGGTCGCGCCGGGATGTATTTTTCGCCGAATCGAGGCGTTTCGCGCGCCGCATAGTCATTCTCTGCCAGCGCGGAACAACGAAGAGTCGGCGCGGAAAGGCGCCCGGCCCTGCGGGTTTGGCCGCTTTGGGCCGGAAGCCGCGTTGCCCAGCCCTTGCATAGAATGACTATGCGTCGGACTGTGCGCCTTGCTTCCGGCCCAAATCGGCGCAAACGCGATCCACTCACCAAACGTCAACAGCCCCTAAGCATATTACCGCTTGGCCGGTGCCGCCAAAACCCCGGCGGGTTATAATCGCCGCCTTGCAGGTGTCCGCGCCGCGCCTTTATCCAGGCGAGCGCGGGTGAAACGGGAAGCCGGTGTGAAGCCGGCGCTGCCCCCGCAACGGTAAGGCCTGGCGCGATACGCGCCCAGGCGACGCAGCAAGCCACTGTCCGATAGGATGGGAAGGCGCGTCGCCGGCATGGCCCAGCCCGGAGACCGGCCTGCAGAGCCCCGGCCGGAAGCCGGAGGAACACTGGAGTATCGCGGGGAGGCGATCCGACAGACGATTCCGGCTGCGCCGCGACCCGTTCTCTTGCCCTCTTCGCACTCTGACGATGTCCCCTTGCGGGAAGCTATCAATCCGTGGAGTGTGTTTCATGTTTCAGCCCCAAACTTGCGCCTTTGCCGTAGCGCTGGCCTGTGCCGGCGCGGCCCATGCCGCCGATGTGCCGGAATTCGCCGGCGACCCGGTGATCGTGACGGCGAGCCGCATCGCGCAGCCATTATCCAAAACCTTGGCCGACGCCACGGTCATCACTCGCGATGAGATCGAGCAAAGCGGCGCGCAAACATTGCAGCAAGTGCTGTCCCGCCAGGCGGCGATCAGCACTACCGCCAATGGCGGTCCCGGCACCAGCAGTAGCATCTTCATGCGCGGCACCAACTCAAACCATACCGTAGTGCTGGTGGACGGAGTCCGCATCTCCTCGGCGACGTTCGGTACCACGGCCATGCAGAACATTCCCTTGGCCCAGATCGATCATATTGAAATTCTGCGCGGTCCCGCGTCGAGTTTGTACGGTGCCGATGCGATTGGAGGCGTGATCCAGATTTTTACCCACAAGGGTGAGGGCGAGCCGCGGGTTAATGCCGCGGTGGAAGCCGGTAGCCGCGGCACGGGCAAATTGACGGCCGGGGTAGATGGCAAGACAGGCAATACGGCTTACAGCCTGCAAGTGAGCCATGATCAGTCCGACGGTTTCTCTGCTACCAACTCCTTGAATCAATATTCATATAACCCGGATAAGGACGGCTACCGAAACGACAGCTACAGCGCCAATGTGACGCAAACGCTGGCTCCGGGGCATGATTTGACGCTGCGTCTGTTCCAGACCTTTGCCCGAGCCGATTTTGACCAGAATCCGGTAGGCCAGGACTGGACCGATACCCGTCTCACAGGGCAGAGCCTGGAGTCCCGCAACCGTTTCTCCGATATCTGGACCAGCACTCTGCGTTTCAGTCATAGCCAGGACAAGCAGGAAACCTTCAGTGACGCGACCGGCGGCCAGCGCAACAGCTTGTACCAGACGACCCAGAACGAATGGACTTGGCAGAACGATCTGACCACTGCTTGGGGCAAGTTCGTGCTGGGCGCAACCCATAATGATCAGAAGGTGAGCAGCAGCAGCGCGTATACCAAGACCACGCGTACCCAGAATGCCGGGTTCGCCACTTACCAGCTGGAACTGGGCACTAGCCTGCTGCAGGCTAGTGTGCGCCGTGATCATGATGACCAGTTCGGTGGCAAGACTACTGGCAAACTGGATTACGGCTACCGTTTTGCCGAAGGATGGTTGGTGCGGGCGGGGTATGGCACGGCTTACAAGGCGCCGACCTTCAATGACCTGTATTACCCGTTGGCGTTTGGCTATCAAGGCAATCCAAACTTGAAGCCGGAGAGCGCAATCAATACGGAGTTGGGTCTGGAGTATCGTCACCAGGGCAGCACTTTCCGCCTGACAGGCTTCCACAACCAGGTCAGCAATCTGATCTCTTACGGTTCGCTGGGCAATGGCATCGGCACCATGCTCAATGTCAACCGCGCCACCATCCGCGGGGTGAGTCTGGAAGGACAAACCAAGCTGGCAGAGTTCGATTTGGGCGGCAACCTCACCTTGTTGGATGCGCGTGACGACAAAACGGGCCAATGGCTGGCCTTCCGTCCGCGTCAGAGCGCCAACTTCACCGCCAGCCGCGATTGGGGGCGCTGGACGGCCGGTATGGAGCAGCAAGTCGCCTCGGTTCGTTATGACAACATTTCCAATGTGACGCTGCATGGTTATGGCGTGACCAATGCCTATGTCGATTACCGCTTTGCCAAAAACTGGACTGCAACCGCCCGAGTGGAAAACCTGTTCGATCGCGAGTACCAAACGGCCTACGGCTATAATACTGGCGGGTTGGGAGCCTTCTTGGGCGTCCGTTACCAGCAGTAAATAAGGACGGAAATGCCACACCTCATCACCGGCGGCGCCCGAAGCGGCAAGAGCCGCTACGCAGAAGAACTGGCCCGCCAGCACGCGGGGCCGGTGTGTTATCTGGCCACCGCCGAGGTGCTCGATCCCGAGTTCGCGCGGCGGGTGGAGCGGCATCGCGCCCAGCGGCCCAAGCATTGGGCCGTGGCCGAGTGCGGACGCGGCCTGGCGGTGGCCATTGCGGCGCGCGACATGCCGGGCGGCCTGTTGGTGATCGATTGCCTGGGCATGTGGCTGATGCGCTTCTTCGGCGCGGCCGGCCTCGACGAGAACGAGTACGTGGTGGAGCGCGACGCGTTGCTGGCGGCGCTGGGCCGGCTGGCCGGCGAGGTGCTGCTGGTCAGCAATGAGGTGGGCTGGGGCGTGGTGGCGGACGATGCCGAAACCCGCCGTTTTGTCGACGAATTGGGCCGGCTCAACCAGCTGGTGGCTTCGCGTTGCGACAGGGTCACTCTGGTGGCCTGCGGCTTGCCGCTGGCGCTGAAAGGCGGGCGGGCATGAGATTATGGCTCCTCCTGGCCAGCCTGTTGCTGGCCGGTGCCGCGCGCGCGGCCGTCAGCGTCGAGGATGGTTCGGGGCAGATGGTCACGCTGACCAAGCCGGCGCAACGCATCATCAGCCTGGTGCCGCACGCCACCGAGTTGCTGTTCGCCGCCGGCGCCGGCGGCAAGGTGGTGGCCACCGTCGAATACAGCGACCACCCCGCCGCCGCGAAGAAGCTGCCGCGGGTGGGCAGTTTTACCGGTTTCAGCCTGGAAGCGGTATTGCGTCTGCAGCCTGACCTGGTGGTGGCGTGGCAGGATGGCGGTTCGCCGCGCGAGCTGGAGCGGCTCAAGCGGCTGGGCGTGCCGGTATTCATCAGCCATCCGCTGCAGCCGGGCGATGTGGCGCTGGAAATCGACAAGCTGGGACGCTTGGCCGGCACCGAGGCCGCCGCCGCGCGCGCCGCGCTGCAATACCGGCAGCGTCTGGCCGCCTTGCAGCAACGCTATGGCGGCCGCGCGCCCGTGCGGGTGTTTTATCAACTGAGCCAGGCGCCGATCTTCACCGTCAGCGGCAAGAGTTACATCGATGCGCTGATCCGCACCTGCGGCGGCATCAATGTGTTCGCCGATCTGTCGCTGCCGGCGCCGCAGGTGTCCACCGCCTCGGTCGTGGCGGCGCAGCCACAGGCCATCATCGCGACGGACAACGCCACGCTGGCGATGTGGCAGCGCTGGAAAACCTTGCCGGCCGTGGCTGGCGGCGCATTGTTCGCGCTGTCTGACGACGCCATCAGCATTCCTGGGCCGCGCATGGTGGATGGCGCTGCCGCGCTGTGCGCCCGTCTGGACACGGCGCGGCAGCGGCTGGGTTTGACGGCCAACTAGCGGCCCGTTATCCTCGCCGCCATGGACAATGAACTGGAATATCTCGAATCCCGCGTCGCGGCGCTGGTTGGCCGCATTCGGGAGCTGGAAACCCAGAACGGCCGTTTCGCCGAGGCGCTGTCCGAAGCGCTGAAGGAAAACGCCGAGCTGCATTTCCGCGTCAATGAAACCCGCAACCGGGTGGCCGCGCTGGTGGCGCGCCTGCCGGCTGCGCCGGAGGATGAGCAATGAGCGACGTGGTTCAGGTCGACATCGAACTGCTGGGACGCCATTTCACCATCGGCACCCCGGAAGGCGAGCAGGAAACCCTGCGCGAGGCGGTGCGTTTGCTGGAAGGCAAGATCGCCACCATCCAGCAGCATGGCAAGGTGATGGATGCCGACAAGATCGCCATCATGGCCGCGCTGAACATCGCCCATGACTTGCTGAAAACAAAAGTGGGAGAAGGCTTGGAGATGGCGGCGTTTCAGCGTAAAATACGCGGCATGAGCGAAGCCGCTGACGAGGCGCTTCGCCAGAGTCAACAGCCGCTGTTCTGACAAGGCGGCGCACTACAGGTCAGTTTATCCCCTGCGGTGTTCGTGACGGCACACAATTCCTTTGTACCAATGCGTTCGCTTTTGGCTGCCAGCGTGAGACATGGGTGAGACGCGTCCCTTGCGGATGCGCCCGAAATGTCTGGCAGGCGGCCCCTCCTGGAAACAGGGTACAAGCGAATTTAGCCCGAACGGCACTCGCGGGGGTCTCCCCCCCCCATGACCTCGTCCACCACTGCAATGACTTCCATCGACAAGCAGGCGCTCAGGCGCCGGATTCGTCGCGCCCGCATGGCTCTGTCGCCCGCGTACCGCGCCGCCTCTGCCCGCGCAATCGCGCGCCACGCGTCGCGCCTGCTGAAACGCGGCAAGCGCGTCGGCGGCTATCTGGCGTCCGGTTCCGAGCTGGATCTTTCCGAGTTGCTGAATGCCGCGCTGTGGCGTAACGGGCAGGTCTATCTGCCGCAGATTCCGCGTCGCGGCCGGCGGCTGTGGTTTACCCGGCTGGGCGCCGCCGATCGCTGGTATCTGCATCCGCGCTATCGCATCCTGGAATACGCCGGACAGCGTTTGCGCGCCGAGCGGCTGGACGTGATCTTCGTGCCCTTGCTCGCGGTGGACCGCGACGGTTATCGCATGGGGCAGGGCGGCGGCTTCTACGATACCACCCTGGCTTTTCGCCGCCGTCACCGCTTGAGCGGCCGGCCCTTGCTGGTGGGCGTGGCTTTCGATTGCCAATTGGTGGACGCGGTGCCGCGCGAAGCGTGGGATGTGCGGCTGGATTACCTGTTGACCGAATCCGGCCTGCGGCGGCTGCCGCTGGCCGGATAGCTCAAGCCGGTCAGACCGCGCGGTAGTGGCTGACTTCGCGGTAGCGGCGCGCGTACAGGCCAAACAGCCCCGCCGCCAGTAGCGCGATCGCGGCGAAGAAGAACATCAGGAAGGCCTCCAGGCTCAGGCCGCTGGCCGCCACGGTGCTCTTCATCGCGGCGCTGGCCACGCCGGCGTTGATCAGCAGCACCCACAGGTTGCCGACGGTGGTGGACAGGCCCCAGAAGCTCATCAGCGTACCCTTCATCGACAGCGGCGCCTGGCTATAGGCAAACTCCAGGCCCGTGGCCGAAACCAGCACCTCGCCCATGGTCAGCAGCGCGTAGGGCAGGATCTGCCAGGCGATGGACAGGGCGTTGCCGCCGTCAATCTGCAGCTGCATCATGCCCACCACAATCCAGGCCAGCGCGCTGAATACGATGCCGGCGGTCATGCGGCGCAGCGCGGTCGGCTCCAGGCCGAAGCGGCGCAGCGCCGGGTACAACACCAGATTGTTGAACGGGATCAGCAGCATCACCAGCGCCGGGTTCAGCGCCTGCATCTGCGACGGCGCGAACCATTCCGGCTTGCTCATGAAGCCGGCCTGGATCACCCAGGTGGAGGCTTTCTGGTCGAACAGCGACCAGAACGGTGTCACCAGCGAGAAGATGATCAGGATGCGCAGCACCGAGCGCACCCCTTCTATCGCCTCTTCCGGATGCAGCGCTCGCACCGCTTCCAGCTGCCAGCGGGCGGCCAAGCTTGCGCCGGCCATCACCAATACGAAGGCCAGGCAGAAACCTGCCACCAGGCCCAGTTCCAGATTGAAGCTGCACCACGCGGCCAGCGCCACGCTGGCGGCGAACAGCCAGCCGCCGCGGCGGCCGTTGGCCGGCGTCAGGATGGCCGACTTCACCACCTGCCAGAACGAATGCGGATCCTTGGGCGCGGGCGGCAGGATCACGTAATGCTTGCGGCCCAGCCAGAAGATGACCAGCGCGATGAACATCAGCACGCCGGGGATGCCGAAAGCCACCGACGGGCCGTAGGACTTCAGGAAGATAGGCATCAACAGCGAGGCGAACAGCGAGCCGAAATTGATGATCCAGTAGAAGGAATCAAACACGATCTTGGCCAGATGCTTGTTCGATTCATCGAACTGATCGCCGCAAAACGACGACACGCAGGGCTTGATGCCGCCGGAACCAATGGCGATCAGCGCCAGGCCGGCGTAGAAGCCGTTCAGGTTGTTCTCGAACAGCGCCAGACAGGCGTGGCCCACGCAATACAGCGCGCTGAAGATGATGATGGTGTTGTACTTGCCCCATAGGCGGTCGGCCAGCCAGCCGCCCAACAGCGGGAAGAAGTACACCCCGATCATGAAGTTGTGGAAGATGTGCTTGGCCTCGCCGGCGCGCATGTCTTCCGGCAGATACAGCAGCAGCGAGGTGGTGAGGAAGGCGGTGAGGATGTTGCGCATGCCGTAGAAGCTGAAGCGCTCGCAGCCCTCGTTGCCGATAATGTAGGCGATCTGGCGCGGCATGGCGCCGCTGCCGGCAGGCGCCTGCGTCGTGACGGTGGTCATGGGACGGTTTCTCCCGAATCGGTTGAACGTGCAAGGCCCCGGACACGCCGGGGCATCATTGTTGTGCGGACCATGATAACGGCGGCGTGGCGGGCTTCTGTTGGGAATCTGGTAAACCGCAGTTACAAAATTCTGCTGTTTTGCCGTTAGGAGGCCACAATGGGATTTGGCATGGAGGGGAAGATGAAAATCGCCGTATGTAGCTGGCTGATGGTGGCCAGTTTGCTGACGTTCATCGTCTATTGGCGCGACAAACGCGCCGCGCGGACCGGGGCTTGGCGCACGCCGGAGGCGACGCTGTTGCTGCTGGGCCTGGCGGGAGGCTGGCCTGGCGCTTGGTTGGCCCGGCACGGCTTGCGGCACAAGACGCGCAAGCAGCCGTTCCGCGCGCTATTCTGGTTCAGCGTATTGGCCAATCTGGCGCTGTCGTGGTGGCTCTGGCGCGCATTGGCCTAACCCATGGCATCAGCGCCAACCATAATGCGGACCGTAGTAGTACGCCGGCGTTACCGGCACCACCACGGCCGGCCGCACCACAACCGGCGCGACGCGCGGCGGCTCCACCACGCAGCCGCTGAGGCTGCCTATCAGGGCGATGGCCAGTATCCTAGTCTTCATTTTCACGCTCTCCCGAATCGACAGATAGGGCAAAAAAACTGTCCTGCTGAAACCAGCATACGGGCCAATCTTTCCAGTAAGATTGAGCAAGTCTTTCCCTTTACCCTCAGCGATTAACATATATTGTCCATGCGCTATTGGCTGATGAAGTCCGAACCGGACGAAACCTCGATCGACCACCTGGCTGCCGAACCGCAGCGCGGGTTTGAGTGGACGGGCGTTCGCAATTACCAGGCGCGCAACTTCATGCGCGATGAGATGCAGCCCGGCGATCAAGTGCTGTTCTGGCACTCATCCTGCCCGGAGCCGGGCATCGCCGGCCTGGCTGAAGTGGCCGCGCCGGCGCATCCGGACTCCAGCCAGTTCGACCCCGAAAGCCCCTATTACGACCCCAAATCCGACCCAGCCCAGCCGCGCTGGCTGTGCGTGGACGTACGCTTCGTCAAGAAGACGCGGCTGGTGTCCCCGGCAGAGCTGCGCCAGCATCCGCCGCTGGAAGGCATGACCGTGCTCAAGCGCGGCAACCGCCTGTCCATCACGCCGGTGACGGCGGAGGAATGGGGCTATCTGATGCGCGAGGTGTTGTGATGCTGACGCTGCCCTTGCTTGCCGCCCTGCTGGCCTGCGGCGTGGTGGCTGGTTTCATGGCGGGGCTGCTGGGTGTCGGCGGCGGGCTGATCATCGTGCCGGCGCTGGGCTGGGCCCTGGCGGCGGGGCATCTGGGCGGCGCGCATGCGCAGCACCTGGCGGTAGGCACTTCGCTGGCGGTGATGGTGTTCACCAGCGCGTCCAGCGTGCGCGCCCACCATCGCAAGGGCGCGGTGGATTGGCGCATCGTGCGCGGCATGGCGCCGGCCATGGTGGTGGGTACGCTGCTGGGCAGCCTGATCGCCGGCTGGATTTCCGGCGCGGCGTTGAAATGGTTTTTCGTGATCTATGCCTACGCGGTGGCGGCGCAGATGCTGATCGGCAAGCAGCCCAAGGGCGGGCGCGAGATGCCGGGCCCTGCCGGGCAGGGCGCCGCAGGCAGCTTCATCGGCATGGTTTCCAGCTGGGTGGGCATAGGCGGCGGCTCGATGAGCGTGCCGTTCATGACTTGGTGCAATGTGCCGGTGCATACCGCCATCGGCACCAGCGCGGCGCTGGGCTGGCCCATCGCCATCTCCGGCGCGGCCGGCTATCTGATCAGCGGCTGGCGGGCGGAGGGGCTGCCGTGGGGCAGCGCCGGTTTTGTTTATCTGCCGGCCATGCTGGCGCTGATGCTGATGACGGTGTTGCTGGCGCCGCTGGGCGCGCGGGCGGCGCACCGGCTGCCGGTGCCGCGGCTGAAAAAGGTGTTTGCCTTGCTGATGGCGACGATGGCCAGCGAGATGCTGTATCGCCTGCTGCTCGGCTGAGCGCCGGCAACCTTGTCCGCCGGTCTGTGGTCGAACCCGTTTGACCAGGATGAAAGGACGACGCGTGTTTCAATATGCGATTGTGTGTGCGTCGGCGCTGCTGACGGCCGCGCCGACGGCTTTCGCCTACAGCGACGAGGCCAGGCTGCCTTTCGTCGGCAAGCCGGGGGAGTTGCCGCTGGAAGTGGCGTTGCGCTTCGCCAAGAACCGGCTGGGCGAGGACGGCCGTTTCGAGTACGCCGCGCTGAAGGCGATCCAGACCAGCAAGCCGGAAGCGTTCGACCAGGCAAGCATCACGCTGATCCGCGAGGGACTGATGGACGACAGCGTCAAAGGCGTGCGCCAGCGCTTCGAGCTCAGCCGCGAGGAGAATGTCTGGACGCTGCGCGCAGTGAAGGAAGACTTCTCTTGCCGGCGCGGGCGCAAGGGCTGGGGGCTCCAGCCCTGTCCTTGAGGCGGCATGCGCCAAGCAATTGTTTTTTGGGTCTTATCGCCGATGCGAAGACGCCGTTATAATGGGGCAATCATTTTGCGGACGGGCTGACCGGATGCATGCGCGCAGATCGCGCTCCGGGCAGCCCGCCTTTTGTATTTCAGAGTCCAGACAAAGATCGCCATGCAAGAACAATACAGCCCGAGCGCGGTGGAAGCCGCCGCCCAACAGAAATGGCAGAAAACTGCCGCCTTCAAGGCCGTGGAAGACGCTTCGCGTCCCAAGTACTACGCGCTGTCGATGTTCCCGTACCCGTCCGGCAAGCTGCACATGGGCCATGTGCGCAACTACACCATCACCGACGTGCTGGCCCGCTTCAAGCGCCTGCAGGGCTTCAACGTGCTGCAGCCCATGGGTTGGGACGCCTTCGGCCTGCCGGCCGAGAACGCGGCGATGAAAAACGGCGGCGCGCCGGCGGCGTGGACCTACGCCAACATCGAATACATGAAGAAGCAGCTGGACAGCCTGGGCTTCGCCCTGGACTGGGAGCGCGAGCTGGCCACCTGCAAGCCAGACTACTACCGCTGGGAGCAGTGGCTGTTCACCCGCCTGTTCGAGAAGGGCGTGATCTACAAGAAGAACGGCGTGGTCAACTGGGACCCGGTGGACCAGACCGTGCTGGCCAACGAGCAAGTGGTGGACGGCCGCGGCTGGCGCTCCGGCGCGCTGGTAGAAAAGCGCGAAATCCCGATGTACTACTTCCGCATCACCGACTACGCCGAGCAGCTGCTGGCGGACCTGGACAAGCTGGACGGCTGGCCGGAGCAGGTCAAGACCATGCAGCGCAACTGGATCGGCAAGAGCTTCGGTTCCGACGTGGTGTTCCCGTACGACGAGGCCAGCATCGGCCATAAGGGCGAGCTGAAGGTCTACACCACGCGTCCGGACACGCTGATGGGCGCCACCTACGTCGCCGTCGCCGCCGAACACCCGCTGGCCACCCAAGCCGCGGCTGGCAATGCCGAGCTGCAGGCCTTCATCGCTGAATGCAAGGCCGGCTCGGTGGCCGAGGCCGACATGGCCAAGATGGAAAAGAAGGGCATGGACACCGGCCTGTTCGTGATCCACCCGCTGACCGGCGAGCGCTTGCCGGTATGGGTGGCCAACTACGTGCTGTGGGGCTACGGCGAAGGCGCGGTGATGGCCGTGCCGGCGCACGACGAGCGCGATTTCGAGTTCGCCAACAAATACCAGCTGCCGATCAAGCAGGTGATCGCGCTGGTATCCGGCGACGGCGAGTACGACGCCGCCAACTGGCAGGAGTGGTACGGCGCCAAGGATGACACTGTGAAGACGGTCAATTCCGGCAAGTACGACGGTCTGGGCTACCAGGCCGCCTTCGACGCCATCATCGGCGACCTGCAAGCCAAGAACCTGGGACAGAAGAAAACCCAGTACCGCCTGCGCGATTGGGGCATCAGCCGCCAGCGCTACTGGGGCTGCCCGATTCCCATCATCCACTGCGCCAGCTGCGGCGACGTGCCGGTGCCGGAAAAAGACCTGCCGGTGACGCTGCCGGAAAACGTGATTCCGGACGGCGCCGGCTCCCCGCTGGCCAAGATGCCGGAATTCTACGAAACCACCTGCCCGAAGTGCGGCGGCGCGGCCAAGCGCGAGACCGACACCATGGACACCTTCGTGGAGTCCAGCTGGTACTACGCGCGCTACGCTTCGCCGAAGTGCGACACCGCGATGGTGGACAAACAGGCGGCTGATTACTGGCTGCAAGTCGACCAATACGTGGGCGGCATCGAACACGCCATCCTGCACCTGCTGTACGCGCGCTTCTTCCACAAGCTGATGCGCGACGAAGGCCTGGTGTCCAGCGACGAGCCGTTCAAGAGCCTGCTGACCCAGGGCATGGTGGTGTGCGAAACCTTCTATCGCGACCTGCCCAACGGCACCAAGGACTGGATCGCGCCGCAGGACGTCATCCTGGAACGCGACGCCAAGGGCAAGATCATCGCCGCCAAGCACCGCGTGGACGGCCAGCCGGTGGTGGTGGGCGGCATCGAGAAGATGTCCAAGTCCAAGAACAACGGCGTGGATCCGCAGGAGTTCATCGAGAAATACGGCGCCGACACCGCGCGTCTATTCATGATGTTCGCCGCGCCGCCGGAGCAGAGCCTGGAGTGGTCCGATGCCGGCGTGGAAGGCGCGTTCCGCTTCCTGAAGCGCCTGTGGAAAACCGCGCGCGAGCATGTCGAAGCCGGCGTGGCGGCGCCGTACAGCGCGGGCGAGCTGAACGCCAGCCAGAAGGAACTGCGCTTCAAGCTGCACAGCACCATCCAGAAAGTGGCCGACGACTACGGCCGCCGCCAGCAGTTCAACACCGCCATCGCCGCGGTGATGGAGCTGTTGAACGCCTATGACAAGGCCGACACCGCCGGCGACATCGGCCGCGCCGTGGCGCAGGAAGTGCTGGAAGCCGTCACGCTGCTGCTGTCGCCCATCGTGCCGCACGTCTGCGACGGCATCTGGAGCGCGCTGAAGCCGGGCACCGAGCTGTTGGCGCAAGCCTGGCCCAAGGTGGACGAGGCCGCGCTGGTGAAGAGCGAGATCGAACTGATGGTGCAGGTGTGCGGCAAGCTGCGCGGCAGCGTCACCGTGGCCGCCGACGCCGCCAAGGACGCGATCGAAGCCGCCGCGCTGGCGCATGAGAACGTGCAGAAGTTCATGGAAGGCAAGCCGGCCAAGAAGATCATCGTGGTGCCGGGCCGCCTGGTGAACATCGTCGTTTAATCCTATCCTGACGCGCGGCGCGGGGCAGCCTGGCTGTTCCGCGCCGTTT
>NZ_JAELTR010000065.1:0-20854 GCF_016428945.1 Chromobacterium sp. ASV23 | reverse complement strand
GGTCTGGGCCAAGGAGGGCGCGCAAGTGCCGTCGGCCCTGCTGTTCCGCGCCGGCGGCGCCAACAGCGTGCGCGGCTACGATTACCAGAGTCTCGGCCTGCCCGGCCCCAACGGCTCGGTGCTGGGCGGCCGCGTGGTGGCCACCGGCAGCATCGAATACCAGATTCCGATCAAGCCGGACTGGTACTTTGCGCTGTTCACCGACGCCGGCAACGCGGCAGATAGCTGGAAAGGCTTCCAGACCATGCACGCCAACGGCGTGGGCGTGCGCTGGATGAGCCCGGTGGCGCCCTTGTCTTTCGATATCGCCAAGGCGGAGAGCGACGGCAAGATCCGTTGGAATCTCAGCCTCGGCCTGGCTTTCTAGATACCCCATGAGCGAGAACCAGAACCCCCATTCCGAGCCGGCGTCGACGCCGGCTCCGCCAGGCAAGCCGCGGCGCTGGCGCTACGTCCTCGGCGCGCTGGGCGTGCTGTTCGCCCTGCTGCTGGCGGCGCTGGGCTGGATCAGCGCCAGCCCGGCCGGCTTCGCCTGGGCCTTGCAGCAGGCGGGCAAGCTCAGCGGCGGCCAGTTCCGCGTGGCGTCTACCCAAGGCGCGTTGTGGCAAGGCTTTGAGCTGAAAGACCTGCGCTGGCGCAGCGCGGGCGACGACATCGATATCGAATCGCTGCGGCTGGATTGGCAGCCGGCGGCGCTGTCGCGCGGTGAAATCAAGATAGACCGCCTGGCCTTGGGCCATGTGCGCGTCAACAGCAAACCGGCGGCGGAGAAAGCGCCGACGCCGCTGGAAGCGCCGCATTCCTTGAAGCTGCCGATCAAAATAACGGTGGGCGAGTTGTCATTGGCCAGCCTGACGCTGGAGCCGGCCCATCTCAGCCTGTACCGGCTGCGCGCCGGCTACGACTACGACGGCGCGCGCCACCGCCTGCAACTGCGCCAGCTGGAGACGCCGTGGGGCGAGGCGCGCGCCGGCCTGACGCTGGCGGCGGCCTCGCCGTTTGCCTTGTCCGGCGAGCTGCGCGCCAGCGGCAAGCTGGAGCAGACGGCGGTGAAGGCGCGGCTGGACCTGTCCGGCAACCTGATCAAGCCGGCTTTCGCCGGCGAACTGGACGGCTCCGGCATCAGCGTCGATCTGGCGGGCGCGCTGCAGCCGTTCGATCCCAATCCGTTCAACCGCCTGGTGCGGCTGGACGCCCGCGTCGGCAACATCAATCCGCAGGCCATCCTGGCCAGCTGGCCCAAGGCGCGGCTCAGCTTCGCCGTGTTCGCCGAGCCGGACGCCGGCCAGCGCATCAAAGGCGGGCTGACCCTGGTCAACGCCGAGCCGGGCCCGCTGTCGTCCCACAAGCTGCCGTTGTCCTTGCTGGCCGGCGAATTCCGCGCCGACGAGCAGGCGCTGGAGCTGTACAACAGCCATGCCTCCTTGGCTGGCGGGCAGTTGGGCCTGTCCGGCGAACTGAAGCCGGACCACGTCAAGCTGGCCTTCGATCTGGACAAGCTGGCGCTGCGCCAGCTGCATGCCGACGCGCCGGACGATGCAATCAGCGGCCGCGTCACTATCGAGGGCGCGCCGTCCGCGCCGCGCTTCGCCGCCGCCTTGAAGGGCAAGCTGCTGCAGGCGAATGCGCTGGCCGAGATCAGCGGCGGCAAGCAGTCGACGCTGCTGTTGAAGAAGCTGGAGCTGGGCGCCAATGGCGGCGTCGCCAGCCTCAACGGCAAGCTGGGCCTGTCAGGCCGCCAGCTGTTCGAGCTGAACGGCAAATTGGAGCGGGCCGACCCCGCGCGGCTGCTGCCCAGCCTGCCCAAGGGCGATTTGAACGCCACGCTGAAAATGGCCGGCCAGCTGGCCGAGCCGATGGAAGTCGGCGCCAAGCTGCAGTTCGCGCCCAGCAAGCTGTCCGGCGCGCCGCTGTCCGGCAGCGCCAATGTCTTGTTTGGCCAGGAGCGGCTGAAACAGCTGCTGCTGGACCTGAAGCTGGCCGACAACCGCCTGCAGGCCAACGGCAGCTACGGCGCGCCCGGCGACAAGCTGAAGCTGGCGATCAATGCGCCCAATCTGTCCTTGCTGGGGCCGGGGTTCGCCGGCACCGTGCAGGGGCAGGGCGAGCTGGCCGGCGTCCCCAAGGCGCCGGTGCTGGACGCCAAGCTGCAGGCCGACAGGCTGCGGCTGCCCGGCGGCGTGACGCTGCAGACGATGCGCTTCGCCGGCAACATCAAGGCCGACCAGGCCAGTCCGTTCCAGCTGAGCCTGGACGTGGCGGCGCTGCAGGCCGGCGATTTGCATGCCGAACAGCTGCACGCCCGCGCCGGCGGCACCCGCGCCCGCCACAGCCTGCAACTGGATGGCCGCTTCCGGCTGGACGAGCTGGCTTATGGCGTGCAGCTGGCCGCCGCCGGGGGCCTGGGCCACGACAACGGCTGGCAGGGCAGCGTGCAGAAACTGGAGCTGAGCGGCAAGCCCGGCCTCAGCCTGCAGGCGCCGGCCGCCCTGGCCATCGCCGCGGATGGCCAGCTCAAGCTGGGCACCGCGCGCCTGGCCGCGCTCGGCGGCAGCCTGAGCATAAGCGATTTCAGCCGTCAGGCCAGCGGCGCGCTGTCCAGCCACGGCAGCGCGCGCGGCATCCGCCTGGCCGAGCTGGGGCCGCTGCTGAAGCTGCCGGTAGAGCAGAACCTGCAGTTCGATGCCGACTGGGGGCTGAACCCGTCCGGCGTCGGCCAGCTGGCGCTGTGGCGCAGCGGCGGCGACGTGCAGCTGCCGCTGGACAAGAACCGCCATGCCGCGCTGGGCCTGAAGACCGCGCGGCTGGATGTCAGCCTGGATGGCCGCATGCTGGCCTTCAACGTCAACCTGGACAGCCGCTTCGCCCAGGCGCAGGGCCAGGGCAGCCTGCCGTGGAACGGCGGCCGCATCGACGGCCATACGCCGCTGTCCGGCAATGTCCGCGCCAGCCTGCCGGCCTTGTCCGCGCTGGCGGAGCTGGCGGGTCCGGGCCTGGTGCTGGGCGGCAAGCTGTCGGCCGATCTGGCGCTGAGCGGCCCGCTGGGCGAGCCGCAGGCGCAGGGGGCGATCCGCGGCGAGCAATTGAAGTTGGAAGACCATCGCACCGGCATCGCGCTGAGCGATGGCAGCCTGCAGGCCCGGATAGACGGCCGCCGGCTGAGCATGCAGCAGCTGCGTTTCGTCAGCGGCAAGGGCGATGTCACGGCCAGCGGTTCGCTGGACTTCAGCGACGCCCAGCCCGATGCCCGCGTCAAAGTGGTGCTGCAGCGCTTCAGCGTGTTCGACAAGCCGAACCGCCGGCTGGTGGTGTCCGGCCAGAGCGAGTTGGCCTTCGTCGGCGGCAAGCTGTCGCTGACCGGACGCATCCGCTCCGATCAGGGCCGCGTCGGTCTGCCCAAGCTCGGCGCGCCGGATCTGGGCGCCGATGTGGTGGTGATCGGCCGCGCGCCGCCGGAGCCGTCCGCCTTCGCCAACATGCCGTTGACGGTGGCGCTGGACCTGGACCTGGGCGAGCGCTTCCGCTTCTCCGGCCAGGGCCTGGATGTCGAGCTGTCCGGCCTGGTGCATGTCAGCGCCAATCCGGGCGAGGCGCCGGCGGCCAAGGGCCAGGTCAAGGTGGACAAGGGCCGTTACAAGGCCTACGGTCAGGATCTGGACATTACTTTTGGCGCGATCACCTTCAACGGTCCCTTGGATAATCCGCTGCTGAACGTGCAGGCCAAGCGCCGCTTGTCGCCGGTCGGCGCCGGGGTGGAAGTCAGCGGCTCGGTGTCCGCGCCCAAAGTCCGGCTGATTGCCGATGAGCCGATGACCGACAAGGACAAGCTGGCCTGGCTGGTGCTCGGCCGTGCCGCCAGCGGCGACCGCGACAACAACGACCTGGCCGCCTCGGCCGGCATGATGCTGGCCGGCTCGATCAACGACCACATCGGCCTGTTCGACGATCTGGGCGTGTCCAGCCGTCAGGAAAAGACGCTGGCCAACGGCACGGTCAGCCCGGCCGAGCAGGTGGTGACGGTGGGCCGCCAACTGACGCGCGAGCTGTACCTCGGCTACGAGTACGGCATCAGCAGCGCCGACCAGGCGGTGAAGCTGGCTTACCAGCTGTCCAAGAGCTGGTCGGTGATTCTGCGCGCCGGCACCGCGCTGTCCACGGAGTCGCGCTACACCGTGCGGTTTGACTGAGGATAATCTTTTATCTGACTGTCATCGACAAGTGTTAGAATCAGAAACGATTTTGGTTCGCTTCCTGCTTAGCGCTTGTTCAAGATCTTGTGGGCTTTGAATCCGTTGAGCGGATGATGGTTTGGATTGCCGGGGCTGCCCGGCGAGCAGGGAGGGGATATTTGCTTGGCCAAATATCCCCTCCACCCCTAAAAGCCACCCTGCAAGCCTGGCCTGCGGCTTCCCGCCGGTTCCCGTCAGGCCCGAGGCGCGGCTGAACTCGCGATTTGCTAACGTCAAATCGCTCGAACAGGCAGCCGCTTAAGACCTCGGGCCTGCCACCCGACGGCAGGCTTGAAGGGACGGGGCGCATCGTAAACGTGTAGGTTTCCCGTAGGCCAAGTCCAACAGCGAAAGATACTGAACAGGCTCCAAGCGCTTGGCTAAATCAGGCCGCGAGGCGGCCTTTTTTACGGATGGTTTCTGGTGCGACGCATGCATAGGTTTTACGTGGCGGTATCGTGCCTGCTGGCGGTGGCGCTGGCAGGCTGCGCCAATCCCGGCGACAACGGGCCGCGCGCGCGGCTGCTGGACCCGAACAGCCTGGAAGCGGGCGCGGCCATCGCCGCCGCCGCGGACAAGGCCGGCTGGCCGCGCGACGACTGGTGGCGCGCGCTGAACGACGCGCAGCTCGATGATCTGGTTGCCGCCGGGCTGGCCGGCAACCCCAATCTGCAAGCGGCCCAGGCCCGGCTGGCCCAGGCCAAGGCCCTGGCCGGCGTGGCCGAATCCGCCACGCTGCCGCAGGTCAGCGCCGAGCTGTCCTTCACCCGCCAGCGCTATTCCGAACAAGATTTCATTCCCCCGCCGGAAGCCGGCAATTATTCCTGGTACAACCACGCCACGCTGAACGCCGGCTACGACCTCGACCTATGGGGACGCCAGCGCGCCGCGCTGGCCGCCGCGCTGGACCAGGCGGAAGTGTGGGCGGCCGAGGCGCAGTTGGCGCGGCTGAACCTGGCCACGGCCATCGTGCGCGATTACGCCCAGCTGGCGGTGCAATACGAGGTCAAAGACCTGTTGCGCGAGAGCCTGGCGCAGCGCGAGCGTTTTCTGCTGCTGTCGAAGAAGCGCAAGGCGGCAGGTTTGGGCACCGAGGCCGAGGTGGTGTTGAACGAGTCGCGGTTGCCGGCCTTGCGCAACCAGATCGAACAGGTGGACGAGAATATTTCGCTGCTGGGCAAGCAACTGGCGGCGCTGGCCGGCAAAGGGCCGGGGGCCGGGGAGACGCTGCGGCGTCCCGCGCTGCGGCTGGGTCAGCATCCGGTCACGCTGCCGTCGGCGCTGCCGGCGGAACTGATAGGCCGCCGGCCGGACGTGGTGGCGAAGCGCTGGCAGGTGGAGGCGGAGGCGAAGAAGATAGACGCCGCCCGCGCCGCCTTCTACCCGAATATCGACTTGCAGGCTTTCATCGGCTTCCAGTCCATAGGCTTCGACAACTTCCCGTCCACCGCCACCGGGGTGCGCGGCATCGGGCCGGCCATCACCCTGCCCATCTTCGAGGGCGGCCGGCTGCGCAGCCAGCTCGGCGCCCAGGCGGCGGCTTATGACGCGGCAGTGGCGGGCTACAACGCCAGCGTGGTGCATGCCTTGAACGAGGTGGCGGCCAGTGTCGTGCGCTCGCGCTCGCTGGCCGAGCAGCAGAAGCAGGCGGAGCAGGCCCGCGCCAGCGCCGAACGCGCGCTGAAGCTGGCGCAGCAGGGCTTCCGCGCCGGCTTGTCCGAGCAGGACGGCGTGCTGTCGGCGCGGCTGTCGCTGCTGGATGCCCGGCAGCAGCTGGTGCGCATCCACGGCGAGCGGCTGGACAGCTATGCCGCGCTGATGAGCGCGCTGGGCGGCGGCGTGGCCGTTCATCACCCGCAAGGGCAGGGCCGATGAGCGGGGGGCTGGCCGCGGCCGGGCGGCGCATCGCCGACGACTGGCTGTCCAGCGAGGGCGAGAACTGGAGCTTCGTCGCCAAGACCCTGCTGGCCGCCTTCGCCGCGCTGTGGATCGCGTTCCGCCTGGGTTTCGATTCGCCCAGTTCGGCCATGGTGTCGGTATTCATCGTCGCCTTCCCGCGCAGCGGCGCGGTGCTGGAAAAAAGCGTGTACCGGATACTGGGCACGCTGGTCGGCAGCGTGGCGGCATTGGCCCTGGCCGGCCTGTTTGACGGCCAGCCGGTGCTGATGCTGATCAGCCTGGCGCTGTGGGTGGGCGTCTGCACCAGCGGCGCCACCTTGTACCGCGACTCGCGCTCCTACGCCTTCGTCTTGTCCGGCTACACCGCCTGCATCATCGGTTTGCCGGCGCTGAATCATCCGCTGGCCATCTTCAATCTGGCGGTGACGCGGGTGTCGGAAATCTCGCTGGGCATTCTGTGCTGCGCCCTGGTCAACGACTTCATCCTGCCCAAGAGCCAGGCCGAGGTCGTGGTGCGCACGGTGCGCGCCCGCTATCAAGGTTTCGTGCTGCTGTGCCAGCAGGCGCTGGCGCAAAGGTTGGACAAGGCCACGCTGGAGGCGACGCAGCTGCGCTTCGCCGCCGACATCGCGGCGCTGGAGGCCGGCCGCGCCGCCGCGTTCTTCGAGGCCGGCACGGTGCGCGCCCGCAGCAACCAACTGCACGCTTTCAACGCCACCTTCATGGCGGCGCTGACGACTTTCCACACCCTGCACCGGCAGATGCAGCGGCTGCGCGCCGATGCGGCCTCGCCGCTGCCGGCGCTGCTGTATCCGCTGTTCGGCCAGGCCGCCGCCGCGCTGGCGCTGGACGAAGGCCCGGCGCGCACCGCGCAGGAAGCCGGCGAGACGCTGCGCAAGCTGGAGGCGATGCGGCCGGCGCTGGCGCGCGCGCTGGAAGCGGCGCGCGAGGCCTTGCTGGCGATGCCGCACGACGAGATGCGGCGCATCGAGTTTGACACCGCCGGCGAGCTGCTGCTGCGTTTCGTCGACGAAATGCTGACTTTCACCGCCGTCTACCACGGTTTGAGACAGCGCAATCCGTTGCAGGTGGAGGCATTGGCCTATTCGCCGCGCACGCCGTCCGCCATCGCGCTGGCCAGCGGGGGGCGCGCCGCGCTGACCTTGCTGACGCTGTCCCTGGCCTGGTACTGGCTGGCCTGGCCCAGCGCGCTGGGCGCGGTGCTGCTGGCCACTATTTTTTGCGGGCTCGCCTCGTCGTCGCCGCGGCCGACGCTGATGGTGAAGCAGATCATGATCGGCTTTGCCGTCGGCACGCCGCTGGCCTATGTCTGCGCCTTCATGCTGCTGAACCAGGCGGAAGGCTTCCCGCAACTGGTGCTGGCGATGGCGCCGTTCCTGGCCTTGGGGTGCTATCTGAAGTGCCTGCCCAAGACCGCGGGCATCGGCAGCGGCATCGTGCTGCTGATGGCGCAGGCCGTCAATCCGGAAAACATGATGCGCTACGACGTGGCCGGCTTCTTCAACGACGGCATCGCCCGCCTGCTGGGGCTGGCGCTGGCGGCGCTGTTCTTCGTGCTGGTGCTGCCGGAACATACCATGGGTTCGCGCCGCCACATCGCCGCCGTGCTGTGGCGCGAGGCCCGCGCCACCTGCCGCGCCGCTTTGCCGCACCTGAAGCAGCGCTTCGGCAACCGCGTGCGCGATCTGATGAACCAATTGAATGCCGCGCCGGGGCCGCGCGACGATCCGGTGCGCCAGGCCACCGTCAGCCAGGCGATTACGTTGCTGGAGCTGGGGCTGGCCATCGTCGACCTGCGCGAGTTGGCGGCGGACGCGCATGCGTCGGCGCAGCGCGCGCTGCTGGACGCGGTGGCCGCGTTGGACCGCTACTTCGCCGCGCCCGACGAAACCGCGCTGCGCGCGGCGCTGGCCGCTCTGCGCGCCGGCGGCCCGGTGATCCGCGAGCGGCTGGCCGTGGCCTTGCCGGATGAGGCGGCGCGGCTCAAGCGCATGCTGGCCACGCTGCACCTGATTCACACCTCGCTGCTGGACGCCCTGCCGCAGCCGGATACCGGAGACAACCATGCCGCGTGAAATCGCCGTGTACGGCATTCTGCTGCCCACCCTGCTGCCGCTGTTCGTGCTCAGCCTGCTGTTGCAGGCCGGCGTGGACTGGCTGCTGGGCAAATTGGGCGTTTACGAGCATGTCTGGCACCCGGCGCTGTTCCGCTGGTGCCTGCTGGCCGTGATTTTCGGCAGCCTCGCGCTGCCGCTCTACCATTGAAACCGATTCTTGGACTTACGCCATGCGCGCCCATTTCCTCCTCCGCTACCTGATCACGTTTGCCCTGCTCATTGTCGCCGTCTGGATAGGCAAGGCCCTTTGGGACCATTACATGCTGTCGCCGTGGACGCGGGACGGCCGGATCAAGGCCGATGTGGTCTCCGTCGCCGCCGATGTGTCCGGCTTGGTGACGGAGGTGGCCGTCAAGGACAACCAGCCGGTGCGCAAGGGCGACGTGCTGTTCGTGATCGACCCCAGCCGCTACCGCGCCGCGCTGGCCCAGGCCGATGCCGCGCTGGCCGGACACAAGGCGGACAAGCAGCGCCGCGGCAAGGAAGCGGCCCGCCGCGCCAGCCTCGATAGCGCCATCGTCTCCACCGAGAGCCGCGAGAGCGCCGATTTCGCCGCCGCGGCCGCCGACGCGCAGTACCAGGCGGCCGTCGCCGCGCGGGATCTGGCGGCGCTGAACCTGCAGCGCACCGTGGTGCGCGCGCCGACCGACGGCTACGTCACCAACCTCAACGTCCATGTCGGCGATTACGCGGCTGCCGGCGCCGCTCGGCTGGCGCTGATCGACAGCCATTCGTTCTATGTGGACGGCTATTTCGAGGAAACCAAGCTCGGCAGCCTGAAAGTGGGCGACCACGCCGAGGTGACGCTGATGAGCGATGGCCGCAAGCTCAGCGGCCGCATCGCCAGCATCGCCCGCGGCATCACCGACCGCGACGCGGTCACCGGGCGCGAGCTCTTGGCCGACGTCAATCCCACCTTCAACTGGGTGCGGCTGGCGCAGCGCGTGCCGGTGCGCATCGAGCTGCAGGCGCTGCCGAAAGATCTGGCGCTGATCGCCGGCCAGACCTGCACGGTGGTCATCGCCGGCCGTTGATCCTGCTTCTGCCAAACCGCCGGCAGGCGGTTTTCTTTTAGCAGTATTGCTATATAAATATAGCTATGTAAAAATAGCTATATGAGCAAAACCATTTCCACCGAAGAAGCGACCCGCCTGCGCCAGCAGTTGATGACCATGGCGCGGCGGCTGCGCCGCCAGGGCAGCCAGGATGTGCTGCCGTTCGGCTTGTTGACCGTATTGGGCGCGATAGACCGCGCCGGCGGCGACATCACGCCGTCCGAATTGGCCCGCAACGAAAATATGCGCTCGTCCAACCTGGCCGGCGCGCTGCGAGAGCTGGAGGCGGCGGCGCTGATCGTGCGCCGCCCGGATCCGCAAGACGGCCGCCGCGTCCGCGTCGGCTTGTCCGATGCCGGCCGGGCCGCGCTGGCGAGCAATCGCCATTTGCGCGATGGCTGGCTGCAACATGCCTTGGACAGCCTGGCCGCAGACGAGCGCGCCGTGCTGCTGCGCGCCGGCGAACTGCTGGAGCGGCTGGCCGCCATCGATTGAATCCTCTCCCTCCCCACAAGGAAACGCCATGAAAACCGCGCTGCTGACACTGGACTACATCAACGACATCATCCATCCGCAGGGCCGCATCGCCCGCTGCGCCGTCCACGCTGAGGAGCGCGGCGTGATTGCCGTGGCCAATCGCGCCAGCGCGTTGGCGCGCGCGCGCGGCTGGCCGGTGATTCACGTCAAGGTCGGGTTTTCGCCGTCCTATGTCGAAATGCCGCAGGGTTCGCCGATGTTCAGCCGCGCCGGCGAGTTCCAGGCGCTCAATCTGGACGGCGAGGGCACGGCCTTCCATGCCGATCTGGACGTGCAGCCCGGCGACGCCATCGTGGTCAAGCACCGCATCAGCCCGTTCTACGCCACCTCGCTGGAAGCGGTGCTGCGCGCCCAGCGCGTCGAGCGACTGGTGATCGCCGGCGTCAGCAGCACCTGGGCGGTGCAGGCGGCGGCGCGCGACGCGCACGACCGCGATTACAAGGTGCTGGTGCTGGAGCCGGCCTGCGCCGCGGCCAGCGAGGAGGAGCACCAACTGTCGATGCGCCAGCTGGCCACCATCGCCGACATCGTCACGCTGGATCAGCTGGCCGCGCTGTGATGGCTGCCCTGCGCCGGTTGTGGACGACGCACTGCGACGGCTATCTGGCGGTGCGCGTGCTGGCCCTGATCGGGCCGGCGCTGCTGCTGGCTTTGGCCGGCGGCGGCGAGCGGGCGCTGCAGGGCGGCATGTTGGCGGTGTGTTGCTTGATCGCGATGGAGCGCGGCCGGCTGGGCTGGAAAATGGGTATGGTTCAGGCCGCGCTGGCGCTGGCCGGCTGCTTGCTGTTGAGCCGGCTGTGGGCTTGGCCGCTGGTTTTCGCGCTGGCTTGCGCCGCGGCTGCGGAACTGGCGGGCCGGCTGGGCGCGCGCCAGGCACGCTGGCGTTCCGTCGCCAATTTCACTTTCATTCCCGCGCTGTATCTCGGCTGCGAGGCGGCGCAGGCCGGCGCGCCGGGCCTGACTGAGCTGTGGTCGGCCTGGCCGTGGCTGGCGAGCGGGGCCATGGCGGCGTGGTTAGTGCGCGGGCTTGCCGGCAGGCGGGACGCGCCGGCAAGCCGGCCTGGTGTCGCGCCGCAAACTGGCGTCGCTTTCGCCTGCGTCGGCCTGCTGGCTTGGTTGGCGGCGCATTTCCAGCTGCCGTGCGGCCAATGGCTGGTATGGTCCGGCGCCAGCGTGTGCGTCGGCGGCTTCGCCGCCATCCGCGACAAATGCTGGCAGCGCTGCAGCGGCGCGGCCATCGGCGTGCCGGCCGGCATGCTGCTGGCGCTGGCCCTGCAGCCGTCTCCCGCGCTGCTGATGTTGCTGGGCGCGGCGGCGATGCTGACCTTGGCGTTGTTCCGCGCTTATCGGCCTGCCTTTGCCGCCCGCAGCGCCTTGGCCGCCGCGCATCTGAGCCTGCTAGGCGGCGCGGCCGTCATCCGCTTACTGGATGTGGGGCTGGCGGCCGGACTGGTGTGCCTGATGCTGGCGGCCGGCTACTGGTTGGCGCAGGCGCGCTAGGGAGTGGGCACCGCTTGTTGGCCCGTCAGCCGCTGCGTCATCGCGTCCTCGGCCAGCGGCGTGCCCAACAAGTAGCCTTGCATCGCTTCGCAACCGAGTTTTTTCAGGAAGCGCTGCTGCGCTTCGCTCTCCACCCCTTCGGCCAGCGTCTGCATGCCCAGCGCGCCGGCCAGGTGGACGATGGCGCTGACGATGGCGGCGTTTTCTTCGTCGTTCGGCAGATCGTTGATGAAGGAGCGGTCTATTTTGACGGTGTCCGGCGCGAAGCGCTTCAGATAGGCCAGGCTGGAGTAGCCGGTGCCGAAATCGTCCACCGATAGCCGCACGCCCATGGCCTTGATCACGGCCAGCTGGCGCGAGGCCAGGTCGGCATCGGCCATCAGCGTGCTTTCCGTCACCTCCAGCTCCAGGCAGTGGCCGGGCAGCTTGTGTTGCTGCAGGGCCTCGCGCACGTCGTCGAGGAAATCGTGGCGCATCAGCTGGTGCGCCGAGACGTTGACGGCGACGCGGATCGGCCCCAATCCGTCTTCCAGCCAGCGGCTGGCCTGGCGGCAGGCTTCGTTCAGCACCCAGCGTCCCAGCGGCACGATCAGGCCTGTATCCTCGGCGACCGGGATGAAGCGGCTGGGCATGATCAGGCCCTGCTCGGGATCGCGCCAGCGCAGCAGCGCCTCGCAACCCAGCAGCCGCTGGCCGGCCATGTCGTATTGCGGCTGGTAGACCAGGTACAGCTGGCCCAGCTCCATCGCCCGCCGCAGGCGGTTTTCCATCAGCAGCCGCTCGGCCACCTGGGTGTTCATCTCGCGGGTGTAGAAGCGGAAGGTGTTCCGGCCATGCGCCTTGGCGTGGTACATCGCCAGGTCCGCGTTCATCAGCAGGGTCTGGATGTCGCTGCCGTCGTCCGGCATCAGGCTGATGCCTATGCTGCAGCCGACCACCAGCGAGTGGGCGCCGATCTGGAACGGCTGCTGCATGGTGCGCAGGATGCGCTCGGCGATCAGCGCGGCTTCGCTGGGTTGATTGATGGACGGCAGGATCAGCACGAATTCGTCGCCGCCGGTGCGGCCGACGGTGTCCACGCCGCGCACCGACTCCGCCAGCCGCCGCGCCACCTGTTTCAGCAGCTCGTCGCCGGCGCAGTGGCCCAGCGTGTCGTTGATGTTCTTGAAGTGGTCCAGGTCGACGAACAGCACCGCCAGCTGGTTGTGCTGCAGCTCGGCCTGGCGGATGGCCTGGTGCAGCCTGTCGTTGACCAGGACGCGGTTGGGCAGGTCGGTCAGCGCGTCGTACTCCGCCATGTGCTGCACCCGCGCTTCCTGCTCCTTGCGCTCGGAGATGTCGGAGAACAGGGCGATGAAGTGGCTGACCGCGCCCTGGGCGTCCTGCAGGATGCTGATATTGACCCAGCACGGGAAATGATCGCCGTTCTTGCGCTGGTTCCAGATTTCGCCGGCCCATTGCCCGCGCTGCTGCAGCGTCTGCCACATCTGCTGGAAAAAGGCCGGGTCGTGGCGGTCGGAGAACAGCAGGGCGGGTTTCTGGCCCTGCACCTCGGCCTCGCTGTAGCCGGTGATGGCGCTGAAGGCGCGGTTGACGGTGAGGATGCGGTTGTCCGCGTCGGCGATCAGGATGGCCTCATTGCTGGACTCGAACACCTGGGCGGCCAGCCTGAGCTGGCGCTCGGTCATGCGGCGGATGCTGATGTCGCGCGCGGTGGCGCACAGATAGCGCTCGCCCTCGTACTGCAGCTGATTGACGGTGATTTCCAGATACAGCGCGGCCTCGCCGTCGCCGTGGCGGGTTTCGAAGGTCAGCGGGAAGGAGCCGGGCGGGTGGCGGAACAGCGCGTCCACCAGCTCCGGCCGCCGCCGCAGCGCCAGGTTGCAGTACACCACTTCGCCGCGGTCGCTGCGCAGCGCCACCATGTCGGTGGCGTTGTCGATCATGAAATGGCTCAGCCTGAGTTCGCGCGCCTGTTCCTTCAGCGACAGATGGCTCTGCGCCAGATCATGCTGGTAGCGCCGCACCAGCGCGCTGACCCAGCGCACGAAATACCAGCACAGGAAGCCGGCGCACAGCATGGCCACCAGCGTCATGCCCAGAGTGGCGACGATGCGTTCGGCCAGGCGGCCTTTGAGGCGCTGCGCTGCGCGCAGACTGTCGTCCTGTATCGTCTGCACCCGCATGCTGGTGACCAGGGTCCAGTCCCAGCCCGGCAACTGGCGCGCGTAGGCCAGATAGGTCTCGCCGGATTGGCTGTCGCCGCCGCGGTTGAATTCGATAAAGCCGCCGCGCTTGCCCAGCTGGATCAACTGCAGCGCGCGTTCGCGCTCGGCCTGCGGCAACACCTTGTAATGGCGTCCCACCAGCGAAGGCTGGCTGGGGTAGAGCCGGATCAGGCCGTTATTGTCTATGATCATCAGCTCGCCGCCGCTCTGCCCCAGCCGCATGCGCGCCAGCGTGTCCAGGCCCTGTTGCTGCAACGCCGTCTCGACATTGCTGATGTATTCGCCGCTGCCGATCAGCCAGTTGTAATGCGGAAAGCGCCGGGCATAGGTGATCTTGTCGTCCATGTGGATGCCGCCGGGCAGATACCAGCGGTAGGACGAGAAGCCGCGGCCGGAGGCGTTGCTGACCGATTCGATCAGGCTCTTCATGATGTAGCGGCCGCGGTCGTCGCGGTTTTGCAGCAGGGAGCTGCCCTCGCGCTGCGGCGCGGTGGGCAGCAGCACGCATTGGCCGTCCAGGGTGTCGATGAAGAAATAGCCGCGGCCATCGAAATAGCGCAAGGGGCGCAGCGCCTCGATGATCAGCCGCTGCACTTGCGCCGGGCTTTGCCGCGCATGCTCGCGCCGCCAGATGGCGTCGGCCAGCTTCCAGGCCTGCTCCACCTGCTCCTGCAGCTGATGGCGCATGGTGTCGTTGGTGCGCTCGCGCAGCGCGGACAGCAGCAGCGCGGCATGGTCGGTGTAGCCTTGCAGATTGTCGCGCGCGCGTGCGGCGGCTTCTTGCTCGATGTTTTGTCGCCCGGATTGGAAATCGCGCCAGCTCATCATCAGGAAATAGCTGGTCAGTGTCAGCGCGAGCGCAAACACGATGGCCAAGGTGCCAAACAACTGCAAGCGCGACAGCCTGGCTTGATTCAACTCCATCACCGATCCGGAACTTCGAAAAAGGATGATCAGTATACGGGAATATCCTGTATGTCATGGAAAATTGTCGGGCGGCCGCGGCGATTTTCCGCTAGAATCGCGGCCGGAAGTCAGTCAGACAATCGCCGCGCCCGCAAGGGCGGGGAGGAAAGTCCGGGCTCCGCAGAGCAGGATGCCGGCTAACGGCCGGGCGCCGCGAGGCGACGGAAAGTGGAACAGAGAGCTGAACCGCCGATGGCCGGACTTGTCGACCGCAAGGTCGACAATGTCTTTTTGGAGGGCTAGTCCCGACAAAAACCCGCAAGGGCGGATCAGGCAAGGGTGAAAAGGTGTACCGGGAGGCGCAAGCCGTACCGGACGGGCGGGGCAACCCGCTTGCGGTAAGAGCGCACCGCGGACGTGGTAACACGGACGGCAGGCTAAACCCCATCCGGAGCAAGACCAAATAGGGGGGCGCTAACGTGGCTCGCGTTGTCCCCGGGTAGGTTGCTTGAGCCTGCTGGCAACGGTAGGCCTAGAGGAATGATTGTCCAACGACAGAACCCGGCTTATCGACTGACTTCCACCCCCATTACTCGCGGCTATCGATCTTGCTTAAAAAATAAGCAAAAATTTTTCCCCGCCGCCGCGAATCGCTATACAATACCGACCCTTCCCGCCATTACCCGTATTTGAATTGTCATGCAGATAGGACCGTACCAACTGAAAAACCGGCTGATCGTAGCGCCGATGGCCGGGGTGACGGACAGGCCCTTCCGCATGTTGTGCAAGCGCCTGGGCGCCGGCATGGCCGTTTCGGAGATGATCACCGCCAACAAGGCCTTGTGGACCACGCCGAAGACGCTGCGCCGCGCCAACCATGAGGGCGAAGTGGAGCCCATCGTGGTGCAGATCGCCGGCGGCGAGCCGCAGATGCTGGCCGAGGCGGCCCGACTCAACGTCGAGCACGGCGCGCAGATCATCGACATCAATATGGGCTGCCCGGCGAAGAAAGTATGCAATGTGGCCGCCGGATCGGCGCTGCTGCGCGATCTGGACAATGTCGGGCGGATACTGGAAGCGGTGGTGAAGGCGGTGGACGTGCCGGTGACGCTGAAGACCCGCACCGGCTGGAGCCGGGAGGTGAAGACGGCGCTGCGGGTGGCCAAGATGGCGGAAGAGGCCGGCATCGCCGCGCTGGCGCTGCATGGCCGCACCCGCGAGGACATGTACCGCGGCGACGCCGAGTACGACACGATACGCGAGGTGAAGCGGGCGGTGTCCATCCCGGTGGTGGCCAACGGCGACATCGATTCGCCCGAGAAGGCGCGTCATGTGCTGGACTACACCGGCGCCGACGCGATCATGATAGGCCGCGCGGCGCAGGGCCGGCCGTGGATTTTCCGCGAGATCCAGCATTATCTGGAGACCGGGGAGCCGTTGCCGCCGCCCACGGTGGGCGAGATCCGCGAGCTGATGCTGGGCCACCTGGACGAATTGTATGGCTTTTACGGCGAGTATTCGGGCTGCCGCATCGCCCGCAAGCACATCGCCTGGTATACCAAGGGTCTGGCGGGCGGCAACGCTTTCCGCCAGCAGATGTACCGCTTGGAAAGCACGGACGAACAGCGCCGCGCGGTGGGTGAGTATTTCTCCCGCCTTGGCGACGCCGGGGATCGTCTAAGCTATGTAGTCGAGGATGAGGACAAGTTGGACCGCGACGGCGACGCCGTGGCGGAGGGCGAGGCCTGCGGCGGCTGAATCGGCGCGGACCTTACGGGAACCCTACTCTGGATATCAATAACAAGATGCAAAACAACGATCACATATCCCAGTCGGTGCGGCTGGCGATGGAGCAATATTTTCGCGATCTGGACGGCGAGGCGCCTTCCGCCATTTACGACATGGTGCTGGCCTGTGTCGAAAAGCCGCTGTTGGAGGTGGTGCTGATACACACCCAGGGCAACCAGACGCGAGCGGCGGAGTTGCTGGGCTTGAACCGCAACACCCTCCGCAAAAAGATGAAGTCGTATGATTTGATTTGAAGATAAACCGGCCAAACTGCTTAACAGGATGGCCGGTTTTTTTTGCCCCCTCTCGCGCGGAGAGCCTTGGGGCTGGGGATTCGATGGACAGGCGGCCGTAGCGCGACCGAGGCGCACGTTGGCGGCCTGAGCCGGTTTTTATTGTTTTTATCCATAGCCAAAGCGGTAGAGAAACATGACCAAGATCGAACGAGCGCTGATCAGTGTGTCCGACAAGAGCGGTGTGCTGGAATTTGCCCAGGAACTGCATGCGCTGGGCGTACACATCCTGTCCACCGGCGGCACCGCCAAGCTGCTGCTGGACGCCGGCCTACCGGTGACCGAGGTGTCCGACTATACCGGCTTCCCCGAAATGCTGGACGGCCGCGTCAAGACCCTGCATCCCAAGGTGCATGGCGGCATCCTGGGCCGCCGCGACCTGCCGGAGCACGTCGCCACCATGGCCGAACATGGCATCGGCAATATCGACCTGGTCTGCGTCAATCTCTACCCGTTTGAAGCCACCATCGCCAATCCGGACTGCACGCTGGAAGACGCCATCGAGAACATCGACATCGGCGGCCCGACCATGGTGCGTTCCGCCGCCAAGAACTGGGCGCATGTGGCCATCGTCACCGACAGCGCCGACTACGCCGCGCTGACGGCCGAACTGAAGGCCAACGCCGGCCAGCTGTCCAAGGCCACCCGCTTCGAGCTGGCCAAGAAGGCCTTCACCCACACCGCCGCCTACGACGGCGCCATCTCCAATTACCTGACCAGCCTGGCCGACGGCGTGGTGGCGGGCAAGCCGGAGCGCGTGGCCTTCCCGAATCGTCTGAACGCCCAGTTCATCAAGGTGCAGGACATGCGCTACGGCGAGAACCCGCACCAAGCGGCCGCCTTCTACCGCGACCTGGACCCGGCCGCCGGCAGCATCGCCCATTACCAGCAGCTGCAAGGCAAGGAACTGTCGTACAACAATATCGCCGACGCCGACGCCGCCTGGGAGGCGGTGAAGACCTTCGACGATACCGCCTGCGTCATCGTCAAGCACGCCAACCCGTGCGGCGTGGCCGTCGGCCCCGATACGCTGACTGCGTACAAGCTGGCCTTCGCCACCGACACCACCAGCGCCTTCGGCGGCATCATCGCCTTCAACCGTCCGGTGGACGCCGCTACCGTGGAAGCGGTGACCGGCCAGTTCCTGGAAGTGTTGATCGCGCCGTCCTTCACCGATGAAGCCAAGGCCATCATCGCCGCCAAGAAGAATGTGCGCGTGCTGGAAATCCCGCTGGAGACCGGCGCCAACCGCTTCGAGCTGAAGCGCGTGGGCGGCGGCGTGCTGGTGCAGACGCCGGACATCCGCAACGTGGGCCAGGACGAGCTGCGCGTGGCCAGCAAGCGCCAGCCGACGCCGCAGGAGCTGTCGGACCTGCTGTTCGCCTGGCGCGTCGCCAAGTTCGTCAAGTCCAACGCCATCGTCTTCTGCAAGAACGGCCAGACCGCCGGCATCGGCGCCGGCCAGATGAGCCGGGTGGACTCCACCCGCATCGCCGCGCGCAAGGCGCAGGACGCCGGCTTGAGCCTGGCCGGCGCGGTGGCGGCGTCGGATGCCTTCTTCCCGTTCCGCGACGGCATCGACGTCATCGCCGAACAGGGCATCAAGGCCATCATCCAGCCGGGCGGCTCGATGCGCGACGAAGAAGTCTTCGCCGCCGCCGACGAGCATGGCATCGCGCTGGTGTTGACCGGCGTGCGCCATTTCCGCCACTGATAATTGGCTTTCGGCGAATGCCGCCGTCTTCCGCATGCGGAAACGGCGGCCATCCAACCGACTTGGCGCTATGCTATGCAGGTATTCGCCAAGTGAAGGCGGCGATGGCCGGCGCGTGCCGGCCGCGCCTTCTTGTATAAGGACTGAAATCCCATGAAAGTTCTCGTGATCGGCTCCGGCGGACGCGAACACGCGCTGGCCTGGCGCATCGCCAAATCCAAGCGCGTCTCCAAAGTGTTTGTCGCGCCGGGCAATGCCGGCACCGCGCTGGACCCGAATCTGACCAATGTGCCGGCCAACAGCGTGGCCGAATGGCTGGCCCTGGCCAAGCAAGAAAAGGTCGATCTGACCATCGTTGGCCCGGAAGCGCCGCTGGCCGCCGGCGTGGTGGACGTTTTCCGCGGCGAAGGGCTGAAGGTGTTCGGCCCCACTCAGTACTGCGCGCAGCTGGAAAGTTCCAAGGACTTCGCCAAGGCCTTCATGCAGCGCCATGGCATCCCCACCGCCGCCTACCAGACCTTCCGCAGCGCCACCGAGGCGCACGCCTATGTGAATGAGCGCGGCGCGCCCATCGTGATCAAGGCCGATGGCCTGGCCGCCGGCAAGGGCGTGGTGGTGGCGATGACGATGGAAGAGGCGCACGCCGCCATCGACGACATGCTGCTCTCCAACAAGATGGGCGAGGCCGGCAGCCGCGTGGTGATCGAAGACTTCCTGCAGGGCGAGGAAGCCAGCTTCATCGTGATGGTGGACGGCGAGCATGTGCTGCCGATGGCCACCAGCCAGGACCACAAGCGCTTGCTGGACCACGACCAGGGGCCGAACACCGGCGGCATGGGCGCCTACAGCCCGGCGCCGGTGGTGACGCCGGAAGTGCACAATCGCGTGATGCGCGAAATCATCCAGCCGGTCGTGCAGGGCATGAAGAAGGACGGCCATTCGTACACGGGCTTCCTCTACGCCGGCCTGATGATAGACGAGCAGGGCCACCCCAAGGTGATCGAGTTCAACTGCCGCTTCGGCGACCCGGAAACCCAACCCATCATGGCCAGGCTGAAGACCGACTTCACCGTGCTGCTGGAAGCCGGCGTCAACGGCAAGCTCGACAAGGTGGAAGCGGAATGGGACCGCCGCGTGGCGCTGGGCGTGGTGCTGGCCGCCGCCGGCTACCCGGACGCGCCGCGCAAGGGCGACGCCATCCATGGCATCCCGGCCGCCAGCGACGACGGCATGGTGTTCCACGCCGGCACGGTGCTGGACGAACAGCGCCAACTGCGCAGCAGCGGCGGCCGCGTGCTATGCGCCGTTGGCCTGGGCGACAGCGTCAAGATGGCGCAAAGCCGCGCCTACCAGCTGGCCGACGCCATTGAGTTCGCCGGCAAGCAATTCCGCCGCGACATCGGCGCGCGGGCGATTGGGCGCAAACACTGATCGGTTTTTCTTGCTCGGTAAATACAAAACAGCACCTGCGGGTGCTGTTTTGTATTTGGAAATCGCCCTTGGATGTTAGAGAACTTCAACAGAATGATGTTTTTTTAGTGATGAATGTGAATGATCTGTAAGTTCAGGATGGGATGTCTGATTTGAGGCTGTCCAAATTAGTCCTGCATATGCATCACGAGAAGGCAACGGCTTGTAGAAACTTCCATTAAGTTGAGTGTTGTAGATCAAATAGTTTAGAAAGTTCACATATAGACCAGGATCTGGTTTTTGCAGCTCCGCCTGTTGCCAGAATTGTTCCAAGGTGCCTTGAAATGTTAAACCTGGGACATTATAGAATGCATTGCCACAGGTTTTGGTCGGTGTTCCGTGATGGAGTGCGGACAAGCCTACAGTACTATTGACTACGACTACACCTCTAGCACTTTCAAGTAAAGATGGTAGATGCTGGTCGTGAATGTAGCGGATGCGATTTCTCATACCGGTCTGATGCGAGAGTTTTGAAATCAATTGTGTATAGTCACGATAGCCTCTATCCATAGGATGATGTTTAAAGACTAAAATGGTGTCTTTTGGAGCAGAGTGAGAAAATGATTTTATAGTTTCAGTAATAAATTCCTCTATACTTTCAATTCCACCGTGAATGAGGATCTGTGCATCATTGTAAACTTGAAGTGGAACTAGGAAAAAACGCTTATGCCATTTTTCTATTAGTTCTGATTGTTGCTTGCGCTCTTTCCAGTGGTACCATTGTTTTCTCCAAGCTGAGCGTACCCATGGCAAACCTTCCAGCAGACTGAGGCGGCGGTGGTGATGATATTTAGGAAACCAAGGCTTACCTAAGGCACCAAACCAAAAATAAAGGAATCCGCACCAGACCATCGGCCAGTAGGTTTTTCCCAACGGTACGCTAGGAACTGGCTTTAGCTTCCAGTTTCGGTAAGTATCAGGTCTGTCTCTTATACACATCTCCGAGCCCACGAGACTCCGCCAATTATCGCGTATGCCGTCTTCTGCTTGAAAATGGGGGGGGGGGGGGGGGGGGGGGGGGGGGGGGGGGGGGGGGGGGGGGGGGGGGGGGGGGGGGGGGGGGGGGGGGGGGGGGGGGGGGGGGGGGGGGGGGGGGG
>NZ_JAELTR010000064.1:0-21893 GCF_016428945.1 Chromobacterium sp. ASV23 | reverse complement strand
GGCATCAAGTACGTGATCGACACCGGCCTGGCCCGCATCAACCGCTACAGCCCGCGCGCCAAGGTGGAGCAGCTGCAAGTCGAGAAAATTTCGCAAGCGGCCGCCCGCCAGCGCGCCGGCCGTTGCGGCCGCGTGGAGTCCGGCATCTGCGTGCGCCTGTATGCCGAGGACGATTTCAATGCCCGCCCGGCCTTCACCGACCCGGAAATCGTCCGCTCCAACCTGGCTGCGGTCATCCTGCGCATGGCCGCGCTGCGCCTCGGCAAGGTAGACGCCTTCCCCTTCCTGGAGGCGCCGAGCAGCCGCCTGATCGCCGACGGCTATCAAGTGCTGACCGAGCTGGGCGCGGTGGACGACAAGGGTGAATTGACCGCCGTCGGCAAGGAGCTGGCGCGCATTCCGGTGGACCCGAAAGTGGGCCGCCTGCTGCTCGCCGGCCGCGACTTCCACTGCGCGCGCGAGGTGCTGATCATCGCCGCCGCCTTGAGCATCCAAGACCCTCGCGAGCGGCCGTTCGAGGCCCGCGATGCGGCTGAAAAGGCCCAGGCGCGCTTCAACGACGAGAAATCGGACTTCCTGTCCTTCCTGCACCTGTGGGATTTCTTCGCCGACGCGCTGAAGCACAAGAAATCCAACCGCCAGTTGGTCAACGCCTGCCACGACCATTTCCTGTCCTATTTGCGCATGCGCGAGTGGCGCGAGCTGCACGCGCAGTTGGCGGAGATCGCCAGCGAGCTGGGGCTGATCACCCGCGACGAGGCCCATGCCGACGCCGAACAGCCGGACGCGCAGATGACGCAGAAAAAGCGCCAGCAAGTGGACGCGGTGGCCTATGAAAACCTGCACAAGGCGCTGGTGACCGGCCTGATCGGCAATATCGGCATGAAGAACCAGGAAGGAGACGACTACCAAGGCGCGCGCGGCGTCAACTTCCACGTCTTCCCCGGCTCCGGCCTGAAGAAAGCCAAGCCGAAATGGCTGGTGGCGGCCGAACTGGTGGAAACCACCCGCCTCTATGCCCGCTGCGTGGCCAAGATCGAGCCGGAATGGGTGGAGAAGCTGGCCCCCCACTTGGTGAAGTACCACTACTTCGAACCGCACTGGGAAAAGAGCCGCGGCGAAGTGATCGCCAGCGAACGCGTGACACTGTACGGCCTGACGCTGATCCCGCGCCGCGCCGTCAGCTACGGCCGCATCGCGCCGGAGGAAGCGCGCGAACTGTTCATCCGCGGCGCGCTGGTCAATATGGAATACGTCAGCAACGCGCCGTTCTTCCAGCGCAACCAGCAGCTGATCCGCGAGGTGGAGCAGCTGGAGCACAAGGCTCGCCGCCAGGACGTGCTGGTGGACGAAGAGGCGCTGTACGCCTTCTACAGCGAACGCATCCCGGCCGACGTCGTCGATGCCGCCAGCTTCGAAGCCTGGCGCAAGGAGGCGGAAAAAACCGAACCCAAGCTCCTGCACCTGACCCGCGAAGAGCTGATGCGCCACGCCGCCCAGCACGTGACGGAAAACCAGTTCCCGGAATGGCTGGAGCTGGAGGACGGCAAGCTGAAGCTGCGCTACCGCTTCGAGCCTAAACATCCTTTGGACGGCGTCACCCTGGACGTGCCGCTGGCCATCCTGAACCGCCTGCAGCCGGCTCCGTTTGAATGGCTGGTGCCGGGCATGATCCGCGACAAGCTGCAGCAATTGATCAAGGGCCTTCCCAAGCAGATCCGCCGCTGCTGCGTGCCGGTGCCGGACTTCGTCACCCGCTTCCTGCTGAGCAATCCGGACCTGCAGCAGCCCATCGCGCCGCAATTGGCGCGCTTCATCCTGCGCGAGACCGGCGGCGTCAAGGTGGACATCGACGAGTTCAACACGCAGGAGCTGCCGGAACACATGCTGTTCAACTTCCGCGTCATCGACGACGGCAAGCAGGAAATCGGCATGGGCCGCGACCTGGCTGCGCTGCAGAAACAGTTCGGCCAGGCGGCGCAGCTGACTTTCCGCGACACCAGCGCCGAGTTCGAACGCGACGACGTCAAAGCCTGGGACTTCGGCGACCTGCCGGAGAGCATCCAGTTCGCCCGCGGCCGCCAGCAGCTCACCGGTTACCCGGCGCTGACGCTGGAGGAAGACCGCGTCGCCATCCGTCTGTTCGATACCCAGGCCGTGGCGGAAAAGCACCACCGCCAAGGCGTGGTGCGGCTATTACAGTTGCAATTGAAAGAGCAGATGAAGCAGCTGGGCAAGGGTTTGCCCGGCATGACGCAAATCGGCCTGCAATTGCGCGCCGTGGCCAATGTCGACGAGCTGTTGGCTGACGCCATCGCCTGCATCTGCGACCGCGCCTTCATCGGCGAGGACGCGCTGCCGCGCAGCGAAAAAGCCTTCAATGATCAAAAGACCCGCGCCCGCACGCGGCTGCCGGCCGTGATCCAGGCGGTAGCACAATATCTGCAGCAGATCGCGGCCGAGTACACGCCGCTCGCCAACAAGCTGCAAAAGCACAAGCTGGGTTACGAGCTGAAGAGCCAGCTGGAGCGGCTGGTTTACAAGGGTTTCCTCAGCGATACGCCGTGGAGCCAGCTGCCCCATCTTCCCCGCTACATGAAGGCGATGAGCCTGCGCATGGACAAGCAGCCGGCCAACCCGCAACGCGATGGCCAGCGCGCCGCGGAAATCCGCGATCTGTGGCAAAAGTGGGAACAAAGAGTGGCGGAACAACGCGAACAGGGCGAGCCGGCGCCGGAAGTGATGGCGTTCCGCTGGATGCTGGAAGAGCTGCGCGTCAGCCTGTTCGCACAGGAATTAAAAACACCTTACCCCGTCTCTGTTAAGCGCTTATTGAAGATTTGGAGCGACTTGCCGCGTTGACCGTGAAAATTGCCAGCTTGTCATGCCCTTGGATTATCATTTGTAAAACCTTGGATATTTCAAGCGGTAATTCTTCATGACTGTGGATTCCACAAAAAAACCGGCCAAGATCTACTCCGCGATGGTGGAAGTCGGCAAGGTGCTGCCCGTCGACGTTTATTCGGATACCGGCTTTCTGCTGCTCAAGCGGGGGCACTATGTGCTGTCGCCGGACTTGAAGCAGAAGCTGGTCCAAATGGGCTACGCCGAGGCCAAGGCCGATGTCCGCGCGCTGGACAAGCCCAACCTCAACGACTTCAGCAAACTGTCGCTGTTCGAAGACATCGCCTTCCTGCAAGTGCGGGTCCGTAACGTGCTGCACCGCGCCTTGACCATACCGAATCTGGAAGCGCGGATCATGGAATTGACCCAGGCGCTGATCCGGATGGCGGAAAACCATCACGACGCGCTGGTCGCCTCCATCTTCCTGGTGCCGTTCAGCGAATACAGCGTGGCGCACTCGCTGCACACCGCCGCGTTGCTGGCCATCCTGACCCGGCGCGTCGAGCTGCCGCCGCGCCACCGCGAAATCCTGATCTGCGCAGCGCTGACGATGAATATCTCGCAAGTAGAGCTGCAGAACGAACTGTACGGCCAGCGCGCCAGCCTCAACGAACACCAGCGACAGGCCATACGCGATCATCCGCTGATGAGCTCGGCCATCCTGCGCGAGGCCGGCATCGATGACCAGCTGTGGCACACCCTGGTGCAAACGCACCACGAGTCCTGGGAAGGCACAGGCTACCCGCAAGGCCTGACCAAGGAGCAGATCCTGCCGCCGGCCCATCTGCTGCACCTGGCCGACATCACTTGCGCCAAGCTGCTGCCGCGCCGCTATCGTTCCGCCCTGCTGCCCGCCACCGCCCTGGGGCAGATATTCCAACGCAAAGACCGCGAATTCGACCTGGCCTTCATCACGCTGCTGATCCGCGAAATCGGCATCTACCCGCCCGGCAGCTTCGTCCGCCTGGCCAGCGACGAAATCTGCGTGGTGACCGCCTCCGGCGCCCAACCGCGGGAGCCGATGGTGGCCGCCATCCGCCGCGGCGACGGCCCGACTTACGGCGAACCGCTGCTGCGCGACACCAGCAAGCCGGGGCTGCGCATCGTCGCCCCCTGCCATGCCGACGAAGCCAGAGTGCGCGTATCGTTCCTCGCCCGGCTGTGGAAAGCCTGAAAAACAACACCGCTTAACATTTAATAACAATTTACTTTGGATGAAACATTAGAAAATTACCCTAATTGCGCATTTTTTCATAAAAAAGGTAGATTCAATGCGCATCTTCTCCCTCAGCGCCAGCATCCTGCTGGCCTTCGGCCTCGCAGCCTGCAATAGCGACGGCAGCGCCAGCCGCGCGGTTCCGCAAGACAATGCCGAGACCAAGCCCCCGGCCAGCGCCAGCGCCAAGAACGTCATCTTCTTCCTCGGCGACGGCATGGGCATCACCACAACCACCGCCGCCCGCATCTACGCCGTGGGCGAAGATGGCCAGCTGACCATGGACACGCTGCCGGAGTCCGGCTTCGTCAAAACCTTCTCGCAGGATGCTCAGGTTACCGACAGCGCGCCGTCCATGGCGGCGTATATGACCGGCGTGAAGATGAACAACGAAGTCATCTCCATGTCGTCCGACACCCGCGCCATCGAGCCGACCAAGGACGCCACCGGCAACTGCGGCGCCGGCAACGGCAAGCCGGTTTCCACGCTGCTGGAGCTGGCCAAGTCTAAAGGCTGGGCCACCGGCGTGGTGACCACCACCCGCGTCACCCACGCCACTCCCGCCGCCACCTATGCCCACGTCTGCCATCGCGACGCGGAGTCCGACATCGCCGCGCAACTGGTGCCGGGCGGCGCGCAGTACAACAGCGCCCTGCTGGACGGCGTGGACGTGGTGTTTGGCGGCGGGCGCCAGTTCTTCCAGCCCAAGAGCGCCGGCGGCAAGCGCGCCGACGGCCGCGACCTAGTGGCGGAACTGAAGGCCAAGGGCTATGGCTACGCGGCGGACAAAGCCGCATTCAACGCCATCGACCCGGCCAAGACCCGCCGCGCCGTCGGCCTGTTCACCAGCAGCCACATGAGCTATGACCTGGACCGCGACGCCGGCAAGGAACCGAGCTTGGCCGAAATGACCGCCAAAGCCATTGCCATGCTGGCGGGCCGCAGCGACAAGCAGGGCATGTTCCTGATGGTGGAAGGCGGCCGCATCGACCACGCGCTGCATGAAACCATCGCCAAGAAGGCGCTGCAGGACACCGTCGCCTTCGACCAGGCGATCCAGGCCGCCATCGATGCCATGCAGCAACGCGATCCCGGCCTGAAAAACACGCTGATCGTCGTCACCGCCGACCACGACCACACCCTGGTGCTGAACGGCTACGCCAAGCGCACCGGCAAGACCACGTCGGACAATCCTGGCGTGCTGGGTCTGGCCAAGGATTACGCCAGCGGCAAGAACCTGACCGATGCCGACGGCATTCCCTACACCATCATCGGCTTCGGCAATGGCGAAAACCGGGTGAACGACAAGCGCAGCGCAGCCGCCGCGCTGACCGACGATGCGGTGTCAGGCAGCAACTACCACCAGGAAGCGGCCATTCCGATGCCTGCAGGCGGCGAGACCCACGGCGGCACCGATGTTTATATCGGCGCCATCGGCCAGGGCGCGGACAGCATCCGCGGCTTCCTGGAAAACATCGAAGTATTCGGCATCGTCAAGAAAGCCGCCGGCCTCTAAGCCCACTGGAGAACAAGAATATGCAAACCGTGATGAAAACCCTGCTGGCCGCCGCCGTGCTGGCCGCCCTGCATACCACGCCGGCTCAGGCTGCCGGCGAAGCCAAGAACGTGATCTTTTTTCTCGGCGACGGCATGGGCCCCGCCACTGTCACCGCCTCGCGCATCTACCAGTATGGCGAGAGCGGCAAGCTCAGCATGGAAAAGCTTGACCGGACTGCCCGCATCAAAACCTTCTCCAACGACGCGCAGACCACCGACAGCGCGCCGTCCATGGCGGCGTATATGACCGGCGTGAAGATGAACAACGAGGTGATCTCCATGTCGCCCGACACCCGCGCCATCGAGCCCAATAAGGATGGCACCGGCAACTGCGGCGCGAATAACGGCGCGCCCGTCGCCACCCTGCTGGAGCTGGCCAAAGCCAAGGGCAAGGCCATCGGCGCCGTCACCACCACCCGCGTCACCCACGCCACCCCGGCCGCCACCTATGCCCACGTCTGCCACCGCGACGCCGAATCCGACATCATCGCCCAGGCGGTGCCCGGCGGCGCCGGCTACAACGCCAAGCTCGGCAACGGCCTGGATGTGCTGATGGGAGGCGGCGCCAAGTTCCTGCTGCCTGCCACGCAAAAAGGCGGCAAACGCAGCGACGGCCGCAATCTGCTGCAGGAGTTCGCCGCCAAGGGCTATTCGGTGCTGCAAACCGGCAGCCAGCTGGCCGCCTTCGACGCCAAATCCGCCAGCCGCGTGGTGGGCATCTTCGCCAATGACCATCTGGACTACGAGCTGGACCGGGTCAAGAACAAGCTGGATCAACCGAGCCTGGCGCAGATGACCGCCACGGCGATAGACGTGCTGTCCAAGAACGGCAACGGCTACGTGCTGATGGTGGAAGGCGGCCGCATCGACCACGCCCTGCATGGCACCAATGCCAAGCGCGCGCTGGTGGACACCATCGCCTTCGACGACGCCATCAAGACCGCGCTGGCCAAAGTCGATCTGAAAAACACGCTGGTCGTGGTCACTGCCGATCATGACCACACCATGACCATCAACGGCTACTCCAAGCGCGGCAATCCCATACACGACATCGCCCGCAGCTATGTGGACGGCCAAGCGGCCAAAGACGCCAATGGCGCCGTCTACACCACACTGGTCTTCGGCAACGGCCCCAACCGCAAACCCAGCCGAGTGTCGGTCGATTCCGCCACCGCCACAGCGGATGACTATCAGCAGGAAACGGGCATCCGCCTGTCCAGCGAAACCCACGGCGGCGGCGACGTGATGCTGATGTCCGGCGGCGCCGGCAGCAGCGGCTTCAAGGGCGTGATGGACAACACCAAGGTATTCGGCCTGGTGAAATCCGCGCTCGGCCTGTAACCCTCTCCGGCGCGCGGCTCAAGCGCCGCACGCCTCTCCCCTTCAGGAAACATCAATGAAAGTTTTGCTTATCGCCGCGCTGGCGTTGTGGGCGCAGCAGGCGGCGGCCGCCCTGCCGGATCTGCAGGCCATCGTCCGCTACGAAACCGTCAGCCAGGGGGCCGACGGCGTGGAAAAAACCCTGCGCTACAGCGAAAAATGGGTGCGCCAGGGCGGACACGTCTGGCGCGAGCGGCTGGGCGCCGCCGTGCCGCATCGCCATGACGACGACGGCCACCAGCACCTGGACTTTGCCGCCGCGCCACGCCATGTCTGGCAAGACGGAAAAGGCCAGTTGAACGTGGAATTCATCCACGCCGCCAAGCAGGAGAGAATCGTGGTGGAACGGCGCGAATGGAGCGACGCCGGCTTCGACGGCTCCTGGGCGCGCGCCAGCCAATTGGTGGATATCGCGCAACTGCGCGGCTTCGCCAAGAAAAACGAAAACGCCGACACCATTATCTACACCAAGGCCGGCAAGACCTTGCGCTGGAGCCAGCGCTGGCAGATGCCGCTGCGCGTGTCGCTGCAGAGCGCCGATGGCCGCCAACGCGAAACCATCACGGTGGAGCCGAAAGCGCTGCCGCCCAGCGCGCAGCAGCCCTGGAAACGCAGCGCCAACTGGCCGGCGCGCGATTATCTGGATACCCTGGACTAGGAACCCCGCGCCTGCGCGTAGCGCGCAGGCGTCACACCCGCATGCTGGCGGAAAAAGGCGATGAAGGCGCTATCGCTGGCAAACTCCAGTTCCTGCGCCACCTCGCCGGCCCCCGCGCCATCCGCCAGCCGCTCCATCGCCTTCAGCAACCGCCACTGCTGGCGCCAATCCTGATAGCTCATGCCGGTATCGCGCAGAAAGATCCGGCTGATCGTCCGCTCGCATGCACCCACCCGCGCCGCCAGCTGGTTCAGCCGCGGCGGCAAATCGCCGCGGCGCACCGCGTCCAGCCAGGAGGCCAGCCGCGGATCCGCCGGGAACGGCAGGCGCCAGTCCTCGCTGCGCGCCGCCAATAGTTCTTCGCCGAACACCTGAAGCAAGCTGGCTTGCCGCTCGGCCGCCATGTCCCACGGCCAGAGCGCCATGCGCTCTATCACCTCGCGCAATAAGGGATTGACCTCCACCACCTGCAAGCCTGGCGCGGCAAACGGCAAATCGCGCTCAAAATACAGCGAACGATAAGCCACTACGCCGCGCGATTGCACACGATGCATCATGCCGGCGGGAATCCAGGCGGCGCGGCTGGGCGGCAGCAGGCACAGGGTATGCTCCAGCTCGATGCTCATGCAGCCGGCCGCGGCAAACAGCAATTGATGGCGGCCATGGCCGTGAAGGCCTGAGTCATGCACACCCATATCGGCGGCAATGCCGATGACCGGCGCGTCGAAACCATCCGCGTCGAATGCCTGATTGGCGGCTATTTTCGCCATCTGTCCGATTTCTTATAGATAAAGTCACTATCATTGTAATCAGACACACTCCTGATCACTAGACTGGCGGTCGTCAAAAGAAAGGAAATCGACATGAAAACGATGACCCGTCCTCCGCTATGGCTGCTGACGCTGCTGATCATGTTCCCGCAGCTGGTGGAAACCATTTACAGCCCGGCCCTGCCGGATATCGCCGCGGTCTTCGGCGTGAGCGAGTCGCAGGCCTCTCAGACGCTGTCCGTCTACTTCATCGCCTTCGCCGTCGGCGTGGCGCTGTGGGGCTGGCTGAGCGACCGCCTGGGCCGCCGGCCCGCCATGCTGCTGGGGCTGGCCTGCTATGGAGCGGGTTCGGCGCTGGCGCTGATCGCCACCGACTTCAGCATGCTGCTGTTGGCTCGCGTGGTCGCCGCCCTGGGCGCGGCCGCCGGTTCGGTGGTGGTGCAGACCATGCTGCGCGACAGCTACGACTCCACCCTGCTGGCCCGCGTGTTCTCGGTGATAGGGGCGGCCTTGGCGGTCAGCCCGGTGCTCGGCCTGATCAGCGGCGGCTGGCTGGTCAGCGGCTACGGCCATCTGGGCGTGTTTACCGCGCTATTGGCGCTGGCCGGCCTGCTGCTGGCGCTCACGGCCCTGATGCTGCCGGAAACCCGTCCGGCCAATACCGCGCGGCCCGATATGGCCAAACTGGCCAGGCGTATGGCGGGCGATGGCGCGCTCTGGCGCAACGCCATGCTGGTGGCGCTGTTCAATACCATGATCTTCAGCTACTACAGCCTGGCGCCGTTCCTGTTCGATAAACTCGGTTGGAGCGCCACAGAATTCGGCTGGACCGGAGCCGCGCTCGCCGCCGCCTCGCTGGCAGGCAGCCTGCTCAACCGCAAGCTGCTGGCGCGCGGCGGACAAACGGAGGCGCTGGTTCGCCAGGCTTGCGCGCTGGCCCTGCTGTCCGGGCTGGCTGCCTGGCTGCTGCGCGAATCCGCCTGGATCTTGTTGCCGATGGCCGGCGTGATGGTGTCCTTCGGCATCGCGCTGCCGAATGTGATGAGCCAGGCCCTGCGCCACTACCGCGAACAGGCCGGCGCAGCCGGCGCGCTGTTCGGCCTCAGCTACTACCTGCTGTTGGGCGCGATGCTGGGCTTGTCCGGCATGGTCCAGCAACTCGGCGCGGTGCTGGCCGTCTGCGCGCTGGCGGCCTGCCTGTGCAGACCGCAAGACCAGGTCACTCAACCATCCTTGCGGACAGAATAGAACAACTGCCCCAGGTACTCGCGCAGCAGGGAGTGACATTCCTGCTGCGCGCGTCCGCTTGGTATCCACCAGAACACGCCGCCGCCATCGTAACGGATGAGGGCGGTCGGCGCCGGCAGCACGCTCAGGCCCTGCCGTTCAAAAAACGGCACCGCCCGCGCCAGATGCCAGCCCTGGCTGACCAATGCAATCCGCTGGATATGGTCACGCCGCAGCAGCGCGGCCGAAAATTGCGCATTTTCCAAGGTGGTGTTCGAGCGGCGCTCCACCCAGCGCGGCGTCAGGCCGTAATCCTCGCGCAGCGTGCGAGCCATCACCTCGCCCTCGGGCTCGCCGCCCAGCGGCGCGCCCCCCGTCACCAAGAGCGGCTTGCCCGTCTGCCGCGCCAGATAAGCGCCATAGCGCAGCCTGGCCAGCGTATCGGCGGACGGCTCGTTGCGGCCATATTCCGGCGCCGGCTTCTTACCGCCGCCCAGCACGACGATGGCCTCAACCGCTTGCAACTGCGCTGCGCTGGCCACTGGGTAACGCTCGACATGGCTTGCAAGCCACATCGCCGTTTGCGGGATGGACAACAGATATCCCAGCACGACGCCCAAGGCCAGCAATCCACTGCCCCAACGGAGACAACGCCTGAGCAGCAGCGCGCCCAATACAATCGGCAGCAGATAAATCAGCGGAGGCAGCAACAAGGCGCCCAGCAATTGGTGCCACAAAACCGTAAGGCTATACATATTCTTCCTTGCGCAAGAAGCGGTGCGCGCAAGCATACGACAGACGCGCACCGCGCACCAATTCCAATATCATTTCCAGAGGACTTAGACACCGGCCAAGATAGCCTGCAGCTGGCAAAATCTTGTAGATTTGTATGCCAAAAGCAAAATCTTTAATACACATTTACTTGAGCTATCAGCATGCGCTGAACAAAATAGCGCGTCCATTAGCCGCATATGCGCTTACGGGCACTTTCGCCTCAATCAACAACATAAGGACCGCCAAAATGAAAAAATTGCTGATCGCCCTCTGCGCGCTGGGTTTCGCCGCCTCCGCCTTCGCTTCCAGCGACACGCCCTGCAAGGACGACGCGCAAAAGCTGTGCGCCGGCAAGAAAGGCCGCGAGCAGATCAAGGCCTGTCTCATAGAAAACAAGGAAAAGATCTCTCCGGCATGCAAGGCCAAGATCGAAGAGAAGGCGGCCGAAAAGAAGCAATAAGCTCGTCTTGGCAGTTGGCGCGCCGCCATGCGGCGCGCCCTCGTCAAATACGCCTTGTCAAAAGCGGCGCTTTTTGGAAAAATGGCAGGATATTTGATTGGAATCCTTCGACATGAGCCACGTTCTCGCGTAATGCCCCACTACGGGGCCGGTAGCCACACAAGCGGCGCTTGAAACCACCCTGACGCGAGATTTCTCATGCCCATCATGCAACTGCAAGGCCTCAGCCTTGCCTTCCCGCACAAAACCTGTTTTTCCGACTTCCACGCCCAAATCGATTGGGGCCAACGCATAGGCATCGTCGGCGCCAACGGCAGCGGCAAGTCTTCGCTGCTGAAAATGCTGCTGGGCGAACTGCCGTCTGAGCCCGGCCGCATCCTCCGCGCCGAGGCCGCGCGCATCGGCTACCTGCCGCAAATCGTGGAGCGATACGAGGAGCTCAGCGGCGGCCAACGCGTCAATCAAGCCTTGAGCCAGGCGCTGGCGGGCCACCCCGACCTCTTGCTGCTGGACGAGCCGAGCAACCATCTCGACACCCGCAACCGCCGCGCCCTGAGCCGCATGCTGCGCGGCTTCGGCGGCGCCATCGCGCTGGTGACGCACGACCTGGCGCTGCTGGATGAAGTCTGCGACAGCATCTGGCATATCGGCGATGGCCAGATCGAAATCTTCTCGGGCCGCTACGCCGATTTCCTGCGCGAGCGGGAACAACAGCGCGCCGCGCTGGAAAGAGAACGCGCCGGCCTGAGACGGGAGCAGGAAGCGACACACCAAGCCCGCATGCGCGAGCAGGAGCGCGCCGGGAAAGCGCGCGAGCGCGGCGCGCGCAGCATCGCTGAAAGCAAGTGGGCCACGATCAAATCGCCCACCAAACTGGGGCGCGGCAACACCACCGCCGGCCGCAAGCAGGCGGAGCTGGCCGAGCAGCGGCGCGAAGTGAACGACCGGCTCTCGTCCCTGCGCCTGCCGGAACGCATCGCGCCGCGCTTTCAGCTGATAGAAGGCGAGCGTGCGACGGGCCTGGTGTTGCAGATCAGCGATGGCAGCGTCGGCTACCAGCGCCCCGTGCTCGACGGCATCCACCTGCGGCTGGCGCGCGGAGAAAGGCTGGCGCTGGCCGGCGGCAATGGCTCGGGGAAATCCACGCTGGCGCGCGCCATCGCCGGTGTCGCGCCGGCGCGCCGGCTGGGCGGCGACTGGCTGACGCCGGCCCCAATCGGCTATCTGGACCAGCATTACGCCACGCTGCGCCCTGGCGTCTCGGTTCTGGAAACGCTGCGCCAGCGCGCGGCAGACTGGCCGCCGCAGCGCTTGCGCCATTTCCTCAGCGATTTCCTGTTCCGCGACGACGCCGCGGTGGACGCCGACGTGGCCACGCTGTCCGGCGGAGAAAAAGCCCGGCTGTCGCTGGCGCTGATCGCCGCCCGTCCGCCCGCGCTGCTGATTCTGGACGAGATGACCAATAATCTGGACCTCCTCACCCGCCAGCACGTCATCGACGTATTGCAGCATTACCCGGGCGCGATGCTGCTGATCTCTCACGACGCCGACTTTCTGGATGCCGTCGGCCGGGTTGAACCCTACCCGCTGCCCCTCCGGAGCGGACGGAAATAATAACCCCCCCGCGGGCGAGGCCGGCGGGGGGGTCCGTGAGAAGGCGGAGCTTATTCGCCCAGATAGGCGTTGCGCACGCGCGGGTCGTCCAGCAGCTCTTTGGCGTTGCCGCTCATGGTGATGCGGCCGCTTTCCATCACGTAGCCGCGCTGCGACACTTCCAGCGCCAGCTTGGCGTTCTGCTCCACCAGCAACATGGTCACGCCCTGCTTGGCGATCATCTGGATGATCTCGAAGATCTTCTCGACGATGATGGGCGCGAGGCCCATGGACGGCTCGTCCAGCAACAGCAGCTTGGGCTTGGACAGCATGGCGCGGCCCATCGCCACCATCTGCTGCTCGCCGCCGGACAGGGTGCCGGCCAGCTGCAGCCGGCGCTCCTTCAGCCGCGGAAACAGCTCGTAGACGTGTTCGATCTCGTTCTGGATGGCTGCCTTGTCGTCGCGGTAGTAGGCCCCCATTTGCAGGTTTTCCTCCACCGTCAGCTTGGCGAATACGCCGCGGCCTTCCGGCACCATGGCCAGGCCATGGCGAACAAAATCATAAGACGGAATGGACGCCACATCCTTGCCGTCGTAAACGATATTGCCGCCGGACTTCTTCACCATGCCCACCAGGGTCTTCAGCGTGGTGGTCTTGCCCGCGCCGTTGGCGCCGATCAGCGTGACCAGCTCGCCTTGGTTGATGTGAAAATCGATCCCCTTGACTGCCTGAATGCCGCCATAGGCCACTTGCAGGTTTTTGACTTCCAGAATGCTCATGCGTGGGCCGCTCCCAGATAGGCTTCGATCACTTTAGGATTGCGGCGCACTTCTTCCGGCACGCCTTCGGCAATTTTCTTGCCGTAATCCAGCACCGCAATGCGGTCGCACAGGCCCATCATCAGCTTGACGTCGTGCTCGATCAGCAGCACGGTGACGCCATCTGCGCGGACCTTGCTCATCAGCGCCTTCAGCTCTTCGGTTTCCTTCGGGTTCATGCCGGCCGCCGGCTCGTCCAGCGCCAGCAGCTTGGGCTCGGTGGCCAGGGCGCGGGCGATCTCCAGACGGCGTTGGTGGCCGTAAGACAGGTTGCGGGCGCGCTCATTCGCCACATCGGCAATGCCGACATACTCCAGCAGCGCCCAGGCCTTGGCCTCGATGTCGCGCTCCTCGGCCATGGTGCCCTTGTCGCGCAGCACGGCGCCCAAGGCGCCGGCCTTGGAGCGGATGTGACGACCCACCATCACGTTTTCCAGCGCCGTCATCTCGGCGAACAGCCGGATGTTCTGGAAGGTCCGCGCGATGCCGGCCTCCACCACCACATGGGGCTTCTGCTGGAACAGGTTGTGGCCGGCAAACTCGAACTTGCCCTCGTCCGGCACATACAGGCCGGTCAACACATTGAACAGCGTGGTCTTGCCGGCGCCATTGGGGCCGATCAGACCGTAGATTTCACCCTTGTTGATGCTCAAGCCCACGTCGCTCAGCGCGTGCAGGCCGCCGAAGCGCTTATGGATGCCTTCGATTTTCAGCAAAACTTCAGCCATGATTAACCTTTCTGCGCAGCCGCTTCTTCTTTTGCATGCTGGAATTCAGCCTTGCGGCGCTTGGACGGCCACATCCCTTCCGGACGGACCAGCATCATCACTACCATCGCCAGGCCAAACAACAGCATGCGGGCGTTTTCCGGGTCCACAATCATGCGGCCGAAGGTCTTCATCTGCAGCGGGCCGATCACGTCGCGCAGGATTTCCGGCGCGATGGTCAGCACCACCGCGCCCAGGATCACGCCCGGGATATGGCCCATGCCGCCCAGCACGATCATCGCCAGGATCATGATGGATTCCAGCAGGCTGAACGATTCCGGCGACACGAAGCCCTGGAAGGACGCGAACAGTCCGCCGGCCACGCCGCCGGACAGCGCGCCCAGGCCGAAGGCCAAGAGCTTGATGTTGCGGATATTGATGCCCATCGCCGCGGCGGCGATGTCATCCTCGCGCAGCGCCACCCAGGCGCGGCCGATACGGGAGTGCTGCAGGCGGAAAGCCATGATCACCACGCCCACGGTCAGCGCCAGGAACAGGTAGTAGTAGAGGTAGACGCTGTGGAAGCTCAGGCCGAACAGCTCTATGGTTCTACCCAGCGAAACATCGCCGATGTGGATCGGGTCGATCAGGTTGACGCCCTGCGGACCGTTGGTGATGTTGATCGGCGAGTTCAGGTTGTTCATGAAGATGCGCACGATCTCGCCGAAGCCCAGCGTCACGATGGCCAGATAGTCGCCCTTCAGCCGCAGCACCGGCGTCCCTAGCAGCACCCCGCCCAGCGAGGCCAGCGCCGCGCCCAGCGGAATCGTCAGGAAAAACAGCCAGTGGATGTCGAAATGCGGCGAGCTCAGCAAGGCGTAGGTATAGGCGCCGATCGCGTAGAAAGCGATAAAGCCCAAGTCCAGCAGACCGGCGAAGCCGACCACGATGTTCAGGCCCAACGCCAGCATCACATACAACAGCGCGAAGTCGATGATGCGCACCCAGGAGTTGCCCAGCGCGCCGCCCACGATAAAAGGCAACACCAGCAGCGCGACGGCGCTAAGAGCGAACAGCGCCATCTTCTTCTTGATATCCAGAGTATTCAGATTCATGTTTCCTCCTCCGGATCAGGCGCGGTCGGCCATTTTTTCGCCCAGCAAGCCGGACGGACGGAAGATCAGCACCATGATCAGGACGAAGAAAGCGATGATGTCCTGATAGTTGGAACCGAGGAAACCGCCAGTCAGCGTGCCGATATAACCGGCGCCCAGGCTTTCGATGATGCCCAGCAGAATGCCGCCGGCCACCGCGCCGCCCAGATTGCCGATGCCGCCCAACACCGCGGCGGTAAAGGCCTTCAAGCCGATCATGAAGCCCATGTAGTAGTGGGCCTGTTCGTAGTTAGTGGCCACCATCACGCCGGCGATCGCCCCCAGGCCGGAGCCGATGACGAAGGTGGCGGAGATGATGTGGTTGACGTTGACGCCCATCAGGCCGGCGACTGCCGGATTCTGGCTGGTGGCGCGCATGGCGCGGCCCAGCTTGGTCTTTTCCACCATCAAGAGCAGGCCGGCCATGATGGCCAGGCACAGCACGATGATCAGGATTTGCAGCTTGGTGATGCTGGCGCCGAAGATGGTCACCACGTCATGGTCCAGAATCTGCGGGAACGGAATGTAGTTGCGGCCCCAGATCAGGATGGCGACTTGCTGCAGCACGATGGAAACGCCGATGGCGGTGATCAGCGGCGCCAGGCGCTGCTTGCCGCGCAGCGGCCGGTAGGCGACGCGCTCGATGGCGAAGCCGAGCAGCATGCAGGCGGGCACCGCCACCAGCAGCCCGATCAACACCAGGGCAGGCCCCGGCAGATTAATGCCCGCGCCCATCAGCGTAGTGATGACGGTGATGGTTACCATGGCGCCGAACATCACCACTTCGCCGTGGGCGAAGTTGATCAGTCCCATGATCCCGTACACCATGGTGTAGCCCAGCGCGATCAGCGCGTAGATGCTACCCAGAACGAGGCCGTTCAGGATTTGTTGCAGAAATATGTCCACGATTGGAGATCTCCTCTGTTTGTCTGCCGGCAGCTTGCGGGGGTATTCCCTCTTATTGACTGCTGCCTGTTTTGTTTGCCTGCCGCGGGCCTTGATTTTGGCTTCTGTCCGACAGGCGAACCGATTATCACCATGTATCCAATCGACTGTCAATTACGAAGACCGGTAAAATCCGCCGCCTGGGAAATTCATTTAAATTAAAATATCCAATTGATTTTATTGAATTTTATACCAAAACCTTCAGATGGAATTTTTCCAGCCGCTACCATTGGGTAAACTCTTTGCCCTCTACTGCCACTTTTACATTTCAGTCATATTGCCCATGTCTTTTATTCACATCCGAACACGCGACACCCTGCACCAGCAGCGATTGCGAACACTTGAATATGAGCATTGTTCAATTGCATACAATCTACAGTACCACTTGCTATCCATTCTTCAGGCCAATGTCGCCGTCCAAAAAATCTGCAACAAGATGTTTCGGCACGTTGTGACATCCCGCCCACACCACGATGACTTGCAAAATACATGCCAATTTTGAACATAGCCCTCGCGCCGGATAGCGGGATGATAGATTTGTTAAGCCACGCTAAGCGTTGCAATAGCAAAAAGCCCGCCCCGACCAGACGGCCGGAACGGGCTTTATGGTTTGAGATTGGATCAAACCAGCTGGAAGGGATAGACGCTGCCCAAACCCAATATCCGGGTCAACTCGTCCAAGGCGCCGCGGCACTCCGTCAACAGCTGCGGATCGGCCAAGTCGGCCGGCGCCAGGCGGTCGCGGTAGTGACGGTCCACCCAGCCGTTCAACGCGTCGAACAGCGCATCGCTCATCAACACCTTCTGGTTCACCGCGGCAAGCTCCGCTTGATTCAGGGCCACGCGCAGCCGCAGGCAGGCGGGGCCGCCGCCGTTCTGCATGCTCTGCTTGAGGTCGAACACGCGGACTTCGTCTATCGCTCCACCGCTGGCGGCCAACTTCTGCAAATAACTCCACACCCTCTCGCTATTGCGGCACTCTTCCGGCACCACGATCAGCATCTTGCCATTGGGCTTGGACAGCAGCTGGCTGTTGAACAGATAACTCTTCACCGCCTCTTCCACCGTCACCTCGGCGCGCGGAACCTCGATGGCGGTGAAACGGCCGCCGCGGGCCGCCAGCTTGCGGGCGATCTCGTCCAGCACAGCGGCCTGGTTCAAGAAAGCCTGCTGGTGATGGAACAGCACCTCGCCGTTGCCTACCGAGATCACATCGTTGTGGAACACGCCGGCGTCTATGGTGTCCGGATCCTGCTGGGCGTACACCACGCCATCCTCTGCCAGGCCATGCAGCCGCGCCACCGCCTGGCTGGCTTCCAGCGTCTGCCGCGCCGGGAACTTGGCCGGCTTCGGGTAACGCATGTCGAAGGCCGCCGCGCCGAACACGAAGAACTCCACGCCCGGCTGGCCGTAATCGGCGCAGAAACGGGTATGGTTGGCCGCGCCCTCGTCGCCGAAGTGCATCTGCGCCGGCAGCGCCTCGTGCACGGCGAAGCGGGCTTCGTCGGCGAACATCGCCTGCAGCACGCGGCGCGTGGTCGGATGCTCGATCGAGCGGTGGAATTTGTTGTTCAGATTGGCCGGCGTGAAATGCACACGGCCGTCGGCGGTATCGGCCGACGGGCTGACCGTGGCCGCGTTGGCCGTCCACATGCTCGATGCGGAAGTCGCCGCCGCCAGGATGGTCGGCGCTTCCTTGGCGGCGTGGACGATGACCTCGGCGTCGCTGCCGCCGAACCCGAGCTTGCGCAACGCTGCCACGTCGGGCCGCTCCTGCGGCGCCAGCACGCCCTGCTTGAAGCCCAGGTCGTGCAGCGCCTTCATCTTCTGCAAGCCTTGCTTGGCCGCCAGCTTGGGATTGGATACCGCGCTGCTGTTGCTGGTGGAGGCGACATTGCCGAAGGACAGGCCGCTGTAGTTGTGCGTCGGGCCGACCAGACCGTCGAAATTCACTTCATAGGCGTTCATCGCATTCCCCTCACAGCACGATGCCGGGCGACAGCTGCGCCGGCAGCGTCAGGCTGTCGCACTCCAGCGAGGCGACCGGGTAGGCGCAGTAGTCGGCCGCATAGTAGGCGCTGGGCCGGTGGTTGCCGGACGCGCCGATGCCGCCGAACGGCGCGGCGCTGGACGCGCCGGTCAGCGGCTTGTTCCAGTTGACCACGCCGGCGCGGCTTTCCAGCCAGTAGCGGTCGTACAGCTCGCGGCTGTCGGACAGCACGCCGCCGGCCAGGCCGAAGCGGGTGTCGTTGGCGATGGCGATGGCCTGGTCGAAATCGGCGTAGCGGATCAGCTGCAGCAGCGGGCCGAAGAACTCCTCGTCCGGCCGGACGGCATCGGTGGTGTCGATGATGCCCGGCGTCAGCATGGCCGCGCCCGCTTCCAGCCGGCGCATCGCCAGCAGCGGCTTGCCGCCGGCGGCGATCAAGGCGTCCTGCGCCTTGAGCAGCGCATCGGCGGCGGCATTGGAAATCACCGCGCCGAGGAACGGCGCCGGTTCGGCGTCGTACTTGCCGACGCGCAGCTTGCCCGTGACGTCTGCCAGCCGGGCGACGAAACGGTCGCCCCACTCGCCTTGCGGCACCAGCAGGCGGCGCGCGCAGGTGCAGCGCTGGCCGGCGGAGACGAAGGCGGACTGGATCACATGATGGATGGCCGCGTCGATATCGGCGACTTCGCCGACGATCAGCGGATTGTTGCCGCCCATTTCCAGCGCCAGAATCTTGTCCGGGCGGCCGGAGAACTGCTTGTGCAGCAGCGCGCCGGTGGCAGAGCTGCCGGTGAAGAACAGGCCGTCCAGCCCCTCATGGCCGGCCAGGGCAACGCCGGTATCCTTCGCGCCTTGCAGCAAGCCGATCACGCCGGCCGGCAGGCCTGCCTCGGCCCAGAGCTTGACGGTTGCCTCGGCGGTCCACGGCGTCAGCTCGGACGGCTTGAAGATCACCGCGTTGCCAGCCAACAGCGCCGGCACGATGTGGCCATTCGGCAGATGGCCGGGGAAGTTGTACGGGCCGAATACCGCCACCACGCCATGCGGCTTGTGGCGCAGCACCGCCTGGGCGTCGCCCATCGCCGCGGCGCGCTCGCCGGTGCGCTCGGCCAATGCCTTCAGCGAGATGTCGATCTTGCCGACCATGGTGGCGACTTCCGTCGTCGCCTCCCACAGCGGCTTGCCGGTTTCCTGGGCGATAATCCTGGCGAGTTCCGTCTTGCGCTCGGTCAGCAGCTCGCCGAAGCGGCGCACCACTTGGCTGCGGGCTTCCAGGCCGGCGCGCGCCCACGCCGGAAAGGCGGCGCGGGCGGCGCGCACGGCCGCATCCACTTGGGCGCCGCTGGCGGCGCGTCCGCTCCATAATGGGGCATTGTCGGCCGGATTAGTCTTGGCCAGGGCTTCGCCTTCGCCGGCCAGCCATTGGCCATTGATGAACAAGTTCGTCATTACGCAGCCTCCTTCGGCGTCAGCGCCACGCAGCGCACGTGATCGCCATCCTTGACATCAAGCGCCCGCGCCAACTCCGGCGTCAGGCTGAATTCGCCCTGCGGCGCGGCAGACTCCGCCAGCACGGCGCGGAAGCCTTCCAGCGCGTCGTTGCACACCAGATAGCAAGTTTTGTCGCCGTCCGGCAGCGGATCGACCACGCGCGCCGGCAGCCGCTGGCTCTCCTTCACTGCGCGGATGTCGCCGCTATACGCCTGCACGGTCGGACCGGCGTCGAAGATATCGACATAGCCTTCGTAGCGGAAACCTTCCGATTCCAGCATCGCCAGCGCCGGCCGCGTGGCCTCGTGGGTAAGGCCGATCACCGCCTGCGCCTCCGGCGGCAGGAAGTCCACATACACCGGATGCTTGGGCATCAGCTCGGCGACGAAGGCCTTCTGGCCGATGCCGGTCAGATAGTCCGCCTTGGCGAAATCAATAGAGAAGAAATGCCGGCCCAGCGCCTCCCAAAACGGGGAGCAGCCGTTTTCATCGGACACGCCACGCATCTCCGCCACCACCATCTTGCCGAACAGCTGCGGGAACTGCGCCAGGAACAGGAAGCGGCTCTTGGACAGCAGGCCGCCGTTGCGCTTGATGCGGTAATCCGGGTGCAGATACAGCGTGCACAGCTCGCTGTAGCCGGTGTGGTCGTTGGACAGGAACAGCGTTTCGTGACGGCTGTACACGCCCAGCTCTTCCGACGCATGGACGATGGTGCCGACGCGATAGTTGTACCAGGGCTCCTTCAGCCCGACGGCGGCCTCGATGGCGCAAATGCCGGCGACTTTGCCGTTTTCCGAATCCTCCAGCACGAACACATAGCCGTGATCGGCCCGGTCCAGTTCGCCGGAAAACGACAGCACCGAACGCGCGATGCGCTTCTGCAACCGGTCTTCGTTGATCGGCAGCGAAGTCAGCCCGACGCCGCCGCTGGCGGCGCTTCTCGCCAGATCCATCAGACCCGGCAAATCCTTGTGCGCTACGGGACGAATAAACATCATGGCCCGCTCTCCTTATGCTTGCTGCAAACCGGCTACGCGCACCGCGTCGCCGCTGGCCACGCCCAGCGCCTTGGCCGCGTCCGGGTTGAGGAAGGCCACGCCGTCCACCACCGCCACGCGGGCGAACGTGGCGGCAAAACCGGCCAGACGATCATTGCTGAGCAATTGCAGGCTGGCTTGGGCCGGCAGGCTGGCCTGGATTTCCACCGGATAAACCCGGCTGTGCTCCACCGTTTTCAGCCGGTCCAGTTCGGCGGTCAGCACCGCGCCGCCATCGAAGATATCCAGATAGTTGTCGGCCTCGAAGCCTTCGTTGCACAGCAACTGGCACACGCGCTCGAAATTCGGATGGATCTGGCTGATGGATTGCTGCGCCTCGTCCGGCAGCAGCGGCACGTAGATCGGGTAGCTCGGCATCAGCTCGGCGATGAAGGTCTTGCTATGGCTGACGAAGGCCTGCTCCACCTGCAGGAAATCCATATTGAAGAAGCGGCGGCCAATGGCGTTCCAGAACGGCGACTGGCCGGCATCGTCGTGGATGCCCTGCATCTCGGCGATGATGCGGCGGCCAAAGCGCTCGCGCTCGCCGGCGATGAACAGCAGGCGCGCGCGCGACATCAGCTCGGCCGCCATCGCCTCCAGGCCGCTGTCGACATAAAAGCCGCACAGTTGCACCGTGCCGGTCAGGTCGTGGCAGATGTTCAGCACATGGATGCGGTTGTGCACGCCCAGCGTGCGCGAGGCATGCACGGCGGTTTCGCTGCGATAGCTGTAGAACGGCTCGTCGAAGCCGGCGGACGCGCAGATCGACGCCGTGCCGGCCACCACGCCGCCCTGCTCCAGCACAAACATGTAGTAGTCGCGGCTGGCTTCGCCGGTGGCTTCGTGCTCGAAAGCGCTGACCGACTGCTGGATGCGCTCGAACAGTTTCTCGCGGTTGCTCGGCAGACTGGTGACGCCGATGCCGCTGGCCCGGGCCAGCCGCTCGATGGCCGGCAGGTCCGAAGTGCGGACGGGACGCACAGTAAACATGGGACTTCCTCCCTGGGTTGGCGCAGCGCCGCGAAATTCCGGCGCAGCCGCAGCCGCAACCCGGCGCCAGGCGGGGTCGTGACTGCAAAATCGGGGGCAAAGACGACGGCCGCGCGGGAATGCCGCGCGGCGCGTCATCACTTGGCGGACAGCAGGTCGGCGATGGCGGCGTCGAGGCGCTTCAGGCCTTCGTCGATGTCGGCGTCGCTGATC